>NZ_JBHYKH010000234.1:0-7865 GCF_042741275.1 Streptomyces sp. NPDC058964 | reverse complement strand
CACAATTTTTAATGATACTGAGACCAAAGAGATCTACACTTGAATTTTCGTCGGCAGCGTAAGATTTGTATAAGAGACAGCCGTCGTACAGGGCGTCGACGTCGATCTCGATGGCGTCGTCGAGGAACCGGTCGACCAGCACCGGCCGCGACGGGCTGATCTCGGTCGACTCCGCGATGTAGGAGGACAGCCGGGTCTCGTCGTACACGATCTCCATGCCGCGCCCGCCCAGGACGTACGAGGGGCGCACCAGGACCGGGTAGCCGATCTCGTCGGCGATGGCCTTGGCCTCGGCGAAGGTCGTGGCGGTGCCGTGCTTGGGGGCGGGCAGGCCCGCCTCCGCCAGCACCCGCCCGAAGGCGCCGCGGTCCTCGGCCGCGTGGATCGCCTCGGGGGACGTGCCCACGATCGGCACACCGTTGTCCTTCAGCGCCTGCGACAGGCCCAGCGGGGTCTGGCCGCCGAGCTGGACCACGACACCGGCGACCGGGCCGGCCTGCTGCTCCGCGTGGACGATCTCCAGCACGTCCTCGAGGGTCAGCGGCTCGAAGTACAGGCGGTCGGAGGTGTCGTAGTCCGTGGAGACGGTCTCCGGGTTGCAGTTGACCATCACGGTCTCGTACCCGGCGTCGGACAGGGCGAAGGACGCGTGGACGCAGGAGTAGTCGAACTCGATGCCCTGGCCGATACGGTTCGGACCGGAGCCGAGGATGATGACCGCGGGCTTCTCGCGCGGCGCGACCTCGGTCTCCTCGTCGTAGGACGAGTAGAAGTACGGCGTCCTCGCGGCGAACTCGGCGGCGCAGGTGTCGACGGTCTTGTAGACCGGACGGATCCCGAGCGCGTGCCGGACCTCGCGCACGACGTCCTCGCGCAGCCCGCGGATCTCACCGATCTGCTGGTCGGAGAATCCGTGCCGCTTGGCCTCGGCGAGCAGGTCCGGGGTGAGCTCGGCGGCCTCGGCCAGCTCGTCGGCGATCTCCTTGATGAGGAAGAGCTGGTCGACGAACCAGGGGTCGATCTTCGTGTACTCGAAGACCTCCTCCTGCGTGGCGCCCGCGCGGATGGCCTGCATGACCGTGTTGATCCGGCCGTCGGTGGGCCGTACGGCCTCGCGCAGCAGCTCGTCCTTGTCGCCGGTCTCGCCGACGAACGTGAACTGGCTGCCCTTCTTCTCCAGTGAGCGCAGCGCCTTCTGGAAGGCCTCGGTGAAGTTGCGGCCGATGGCCATGGCCTCGCCGACCGACTTCATGGTGGTGGTGAGGGTGGAGTCCGCCTGCGGGAACTTCTCGAAGGCGAACCGCGGCGCCTTCACGACGACGTAGTCGAGGGTCGGCTCGAAGGAGGCCGGGGTCTCCCGCGTGATGTCGTTCGGGATCTCGTCGAGGGTGTAGCCGACCGCGAGCTTGGCGGCGATCTTGGCGATGGGGAAGCCGGTCGCCTTGGACGCGAGGGCGGACGAGCGCGACACGCGGGGGTTCATCTCGATGACGATGACCCGGCCGTCCTCAGGGTTCACCGCGAACTGGATGTTGCAGCCGCCGGTGTCGACGCCGACCTCGCGGATGACGGCGATGCCGATGTCCCGCAGGATCTGGTACTCGCGGTCGGTGAGGGTCATCGCCGGGGCGACGGTGATCGAGTCACCGGTGTGCACGCCCATCGGGTCGAAGTTCTCGATGGAGCAGACGACCACGACGTTGTCGTGCTTGTCGCGCATCAGCTCCAGCTCGTACTCCTTCCAGCCGAGGATGGACTCCTCCAGGAGCACCTCGGTGGTCGGCGAGAGGGTCAGGCCCTGGCCGGCGATGCGGCGCAGCTCGTCCTCGTCGTGGGCGAAGCCGGAGCCGGCGCCGCCCATCGTGAAGGACGGGCGGACGACGACCGGGTAGCCACCGAGCTGCTCGACGCCCGCGAGGACGTCCTCCATGGAGTGGCAGATGACCGAGCGCGCGGACTCGCCGTGGCCGATCTTCTCGCGGACCGCCTCGACGACGAGCTTGAACTGGTCGCGGTCCTCGCCCTTGTGGATGGCCTCGACGTTGGCGCCGATCAGTTCGACACCGTACTTGTCCAGGACGCCGTTCTCGTGGAGGGAGATGGCCGTGTTGAGGGCCGTCTGGCCGCCCAGAGTGGGCAGCAGCGCGTCCGGCCGCTCCTTGGCGATGATCTTCTCGACGAAGTCCGGGGTGATCGGCTCGACGTAGGTGGCGTCGGCGATCTCCGGGTCGGTCATGATCGTCGCGGGGTTGGAGTTGACCAGGATGACCCGGAGCCCCTCGGCGCGCAGGATGCGGCATGCCTGGGTTCCGGAGTAGTCGAACTCGGCGGCCTGGCCGATGACGATCGGGCCGGAGCCGATGACCAGGACGGACTGGATATCGGTGCGCTTAGGCACGCTGGCCCTCCATCAGGGATACGAAGCGGTCGAACAGGTAGGCGGCGTCGTGCGGACCCGCGGCTGCTTCGGGGTGGTACTGGACGCTGAAGGCCGGCTTGTCGAGGAGCCGGAGGCCCTCCACCACGTTGTCGTTGAGGCAGACGTGGGAGACCTCGACACGGCCGTAGGGGGAGTCGGAGACCTGGTCGAGCGGGGCGTCGACGGCGAAGCCGTGGTTGTGCGCGGTGACCTCGACCTTGCCGGTCGTGCGGTCCTGCACGGGCTGGTTGATGCCCCGGTGGCCGTACTTCAGCTTGTAGGTGCCGAAGCCGAGCGCGCGGCCCAGGATCTGGTTGCCGAAGCAGATGCCGAAGAGCGGTGTGCCGCGCTCCAGGACGGCCCGCATGACGGAGACCGGGTGGTCGGCGGTGGCCGGGTCGCCGGGGCCGTTGGAGAAGAACACCCCGTCGGGGTCGACGGCGTAGACGTCCTCGGCGGTCGCCGTGGCGGGCAGCACGTGCACCTCGATGCCGCGCTCGGCCATGCGGTGCGGGGTCATGCCCTTGATGCCGAGGTCGACGGCGGCGACGGTGTACTTCTTCTCGCCGATCGCGGGGACGACGTAGGTCTCGGTGGTGGCGACCTCCGCGGAGAGGTCGGCGCCCTTCATCTCGGGGGCCTGGCGCACCTCGGCGAGCATGGTGCCCTCGTCGGGCAGGGCGTTGCCGGAGAAGATGCCGACGCGCATGGCACCGCGCTCGCGCAGGTGGCGGGTGAGGGCGCGGGTGTCGATGCCGCTGATGCCGACGACGCCCTGGTGGCGCAGTTCCTCGTGCAGCGAGCGCTTGGCGCGCCAGTTGGAGGGCACGCGCGCGGGGTCGCGGACCACGTAGCCGGCCACCCAGATCCGCTTGGACTCGGGGTCCTCGTCGTTGACGCCGGTGTTGCCGACGTGCGGGGCGGTCATCACGACGACCTGGCGGTGGTACGACGGGTCGGTGAGTGTCTCCTGGTAGCCGGTCATGCCGGTGGAGAACACGGCTTCGCCGAAGGTCACCCCCACGGCCCCGTAGGCGCGGCCGCGGAAGACCCGGCCGTCCTCCAGGACGAGTACCGCGGGAACCTTCTCGGCTCCCCTAGTGGAGGTCGTCATCGTTCGGCGCCTTCCGTGCTGTGTGTGTTGATCATGGAGTTGATGGCGTCGACCCACTCGTTGTGCTCGGCCGCATGGTCGGACCGGAAGCCGGAGTCGATCAGCCGGTCGCCGTGCGCCCAGGTCACGACGAGCAGGCCGCCCTCGGTGAGGACCTTGCCCGCGATGCCCTTGTCGAGCCGGGCCTCGCGCAGGGCGGCGACGGGGACGAAGAAGTCGGCCGCTCCCGGGCGTACGACGTCGAGGCCCGCGTCGGTCAGCGTGAGCTCGGCCCGGCTGCGGGTGCCGAGGCCGTGGGCCACGATGCGGTCCAGCCACTGTCCGGCGGTGGTGGAGCCGTGATAGCGGCCGCTCATGCTCAGTCTCGCCGGGCCCGGGTCGTCCGGCGCGCTGGGCGGCTCGGGCAGGTCGCCCTGGAGCGTGCCGCGCCACTTCCAGCCCTCGCGCATCAGCCAGTAGACGAGCACGACGAAGAGGACGAGTCCGACGAGCCAGCCGATGCGGGCCGCCCAGTCGGTGACCTCGGCCGATTTCTTCTCGGCGGCCAGCAGGATTACAGGTGTCACGTGAGCTTCCCGTCGACGAGCGTCGCCTTGCCCCGCAGCCACGTGTGGGTGACACGGCCCGGCAGCTCGCGTCCCCGGTAGGGGGTGTTGCGGCTGCGCGAGGCGAAGCCCGCGGGGTCCACCTGCCCACGGTATGCGGTGTCGACGAGGGTGAGGTTGGCGGGCTCGCCGGCCGCGACGGGGCGGCCGTGACCGGGGGCCCGGCCGATCCTCGCCGGCTTGACGGACATGCGGTCGGCGACGCCGGCCCAGTCCAGCAGGCCCGTGTCCACCATGGTCTCCTGGACCACCGACAGCGCGGTCTCCAGGCCGACCATGCCCATGGCGGCCGCGGCCCACTCGCAGTCCTTGTCCTCGTGCGGGTGCGGGGCGTGGTCGGTGGCGACGATGTCGATCGTGCCGTCGGCGAGCGCCTCGCGCAGGGCCAGCACGTCGCGCTCGGTGCGCAGCGGCGGGTTGACCTTGTAGACCGGGTTGTAGGTGCGCACCATCTCGTCCGTCAGGAGCAGGTGGTGCGGGGTCACCTCGGCGGTGACGTCGATTCCGCGGGACTTGGCCCAGCGGACGATCTCGACGGACCCGGCGGTGGACAGGTGGCAGATGTGCACACGGGAGCCGACGTGCTCGGCGAGGAGGACGTCGCGGGCGATGATCGACTCCTCGGCGACGGCCGGCCAGCCGCCCAGGCCCAGCTCGGCGGAGACGACACCCTCGTTCATCTGGGCGCCCTCGGTCAGGCGGGGCTCCTGCGCGTGCTGGGCGACGACGCCGCCGAAGGCCTTCACGTACTCCAGGGCGCGGCGCATGATCACGGCGTCGTCGACGCACTTGCCGTCGTCGGAGAAGACGGTCACGCCCGCCGCCGACTCGTGCATGGCGCCCAGCTCGGCGAGCTTCTTGCCCTCCAGGCCGACGGTGACGGCGCCGATGGGCTGCACGTCGCAGTAGCCGTGCTCCTGGCCCAGCCGGTAGACCTGCTCGACCACGCCTGCGGTGTCGGCGACCGGGAAGGTGTTGGCCATGGCGAAGACCGCCGTGTAACCGCCGCTCGCGGCGGCGCGCGTGCCGGTCAGCACGGTCTCGGAGTCCTCGCGGCCCGGTTCGCGCAGATGGGTGTGCAGGTCGACCAGGCCAGGCAGCAGCACCTTGCCTCCGGCCTCGACGACCTCGGCACCCTCGGCGGACAGCCCGGTGCCGACGGTCTCGATGACCTCGCCGTCGATCAGGACGTCCTGCGGCTCGCCGCCGAGCACCCTCGCACCACGGATCAGGATCTTGCTCATCTGTCTTACTTCTCCTCGATGGTGCGGGCGTGGGTGACGGCGGGTTCGTTGCCGCCGAGCAGCAGGTACAGGACGGCCATCCGGATGGAGACTCCGTTCGCCACCTGCTCGACGACGGTGCAGCGCTCGGAATCGGCGACCTCGGCGGTGATCTCCATGCCGCGGACCATCGGGCCGGGGTGCATGACGATGGCGTGCTCGGGCATCTTCGCCATGCGGTCGCCGTCGAGGCCGTAGCGCCGCGAGTACTCGCGCTCGGTCGGGAAGAAGGCGGCGTTCATGCGCTCGCGCTGCACGCGCAGCATCATCACGGCGTCGGACTTCGCCAGGGTGCTGTCGAGGTCGTACGACACCTCGCAGGGCCAGTTCTCGACCCCGACCGGCACCAGGGTGGGCGGGGCGACCAGGGTGACCTCGGCGCCGAGGGTGTGCAGCAGGTCGACGTTGGAGCGGGCGACCCGGCTGTGCAGCACGTCACCGACGATGGTGATGCGCTTGCCGGCCAGGTCCTGGCCGATCCCGGCGTCCCGGCCGACCAGCCGGCGGCGCATGGTGAACGCGTCGAGCAGTGCCTGGGTGGGGTGCTGGTGGGTGCCGTCGCCGGCGTTGATGACCGCCGCGTCGATCCAGCCGGAGTTGGCCAGGCGGTAGGGGGCACCGGAGGCGCCGTGCCGGATGACCACGGCGTCGACGCCCATGGCCTCCAGGGTCTGGGCGGTGTCCTTCAGGGACTCGCCCTTGGAGACGCTCGAACCCTTGGCGGTGAAGTTGATGACGTCCGCGGACAGGCGTTTCTCCGCGGCCTCGAAGGAGATCCGGGTGCGCGTGGAGTCCTCGAAGAAGAGGTTGACGACGGTGCGGCCGCGCAGGGTCGGCAGCTTCTTGATCGGCCGGTCGGCGACCCGGGCCATCTCCTCGGCGGTGTCGAGGATCAGGACGGCGTCGTCGCGGGTGAGGTCGGCGGCCGAGATGAGATGACGCTGCATCTGTCAGGCTCCGTAAGGCAGTTCGGGAGGATTCGGGCAGACGGGCGCGTACAGGGGCGCACTGAACGGGCGCACGGCGAAGGCCGCGCGCCGGAGTGCTACCGCTGCCGCTCGCCCGGGGCGGCCGGCTTGGCACCGAGCAGCACGGTGTCGCGACCGTCCTCCTCGGCGAGCTGGACCTTGACCGTCTCCCGCAGCGACGTGGGGAGGTTCTTGCCGACGTAGTCGGCACGGATGGGCAGTTCGCGGTGGCCGCGGTCGACGAGGACCGCGAGCTGCACCGCGCGGGGGCGCCCGATGTCGTTCAGGGCGTCGAGGGCGGCACGGATGGTGCGGCCGGAGAACAGCACGTCGTCGACGAGGACGACCAGCCGGCCGTCGATGCCGTCACCGGGGATCTCGGTGCGGGCCAGCGCACGCGGCGGGTGCATGCGCAGGTCGTCGCGGTACATGGTGATGTCGAGGGAGCCGACCGGGATCTTTCGGCCGGTGATCTCCTCGAGCTTGGCGGCGAGCCGGTCGGCGAGGAAGACGCCCCGGGTCGGAATGCCGAGGAGCACCACGTCTTCGGCGCCCTTGGCGCGCTCGACGATCTCGTGCGCGATGCGCGTCAACACCCGCGCGATGTCGGGCCCTTCGAGAACGGGCCGCGCGGCGGACGCCTGCGTGTCCTGCGTGTCGTGCTTGTCCATACGAAACGGACCTCCTTCTCCGCCTCACGGGACGGACCTTAAAGGACGTCGGATTTGCGCCATCAACGGTAGCAGGTCGCCACGACGCCCCTGATCACCCCCTTGGCGTAATCGGCCACCGCCACCACGGAAGAGTCGGTGTGGCCCATTCGGCTTGACGCATGAGAGTCACGCTGCGTAACCTCACAGTGAGTTACCAGCCGCGCGGCTCGGAAACGCAGCCAGCCGCGTCGACACAGTGTCCGGGGAGCCATATGTCCAGCGAATACGCCAAACAGCTCGGGGCCAAGCTCCGGGCCATCCGCACCCAGCAGGGCCTTTCCCTCCACGGTGTCGAGGAGAAGTCCCAGGGACGCTGGAAGGCGGTCGTGGTCGGTTCATACGAGCGCGGCGACCGTGCCGTGACCGTGCAGCGCCTCGCGGAGCTGGCCGATTTCTATGGTGTTCCTGTGCAGGAGCTGCTGCCGGGCACCACCCCGGGCGGCGCCGCCGAGCCGCCGCCGAAGCTGGTCCTGGACCTGGAGCGGCTTGCCACGGTACCGGCCGAGAAGGCGGGCCCCCTGCAGCGGTACGCGGCGACGATCCAGTCCCAGCGCGGTGACTACAACGGCAAGGTGCTGTCGATCCGGCAGGACGACCTCCGCACACTCGCCGTCATCTACGACCAGTCGCCCTCGGTCCTCACCGAGCAGCTGATCAGCTGGGGTGTCCTGGACGCGGACGCGCGCCGCGCCGTGGCCGCCCACGAGGAGAGCTGAACCCGCTCGACGCTTGAGCAGAAACGTGCCGCCGGGGTGGCTGGAAC
>NZ_JBHYKH010000233.1:3988-13594 GCF_042741275.1 Streptomyces sp. NPDC058964 | reverse complement strand
CCTGTACGGCCCGCCCGTACGGTTCGCCCGTAGGGACGGATGCTACGGGCGGCCCGTACGGCGGCCGGGGCAGCGGTGCCGGCGTGTCACTCGGTGGCGATGGCCCGCAGTACGTCCAGCCGGGCTGCCCGCCGGGCCGGGCGCAGACCCGCGAGGGCTCCGGCCGCCAGGCCGACGAGCGCCACCACCGCGAGCCGCCCGGGCGGGATCGCGAAGGCGAAGGCGCTGTCGGCGGCGCCGTCGGACGCCTTGACCAGCACCCAGCCGAGGAAGGCGCCGAGGCCGAGCCCGCCGGCCGTACCGAAGGCGGCGACCAGGACCGACTCCCAGCGGACCATGGCCCGCAGCTGGGACCGGGTCTGGCCCACGGCCCGGAGCAGACCGAGTTCCCGGGTGCGTTCGTGGACGGCCAGCGTCAGGGTGTTGGCGATGCCGAGCAGGGCGATGAACACCGCCAGGGCGAGCAGCGCGTAGACGAGGGTGAGCATCATGTCGATGCCCGCGGCCGACGACTGCGCGTACTCGTCGCGGGTCTGCACCTCGGGGTTGCCGTAGCGGGCGGCGACCTTCTCCACCGCGGCCTTGCCCGCCGCCGTGCTCACACCGTCCTTGAAGGACACGGCCACCAGGGTGTCGGAGTCCTGTGTGCGGTGCGGGGCCCAGGCCGCGCGCGTGATGACGTAGTCACCCGCGAGTTCGGACTGGCCGTAGACCGCGCGGACGGTGAAGTTCCGCGTCCGGCCGTCGGTGAAGGTGAGCCGGGCGGTGCCGCCGGTGCGCAGACCCTGCCGGTCGGCCTCCTTCCGGGTGACGGCGATGCCGTCGGGACCGAGGTCGCGCAGGTCGCCCTGGACGGTGCCGAGGTCGAACGTGCGGGCGAGCGCGGCCGGGTCGGTGACGGTCAGCGCCCGCCCCTTGCCGTCGACCTCCGCGACGCCGCGGCCGAGTCCGACGGCGGTGGCCACCTCGGGCAGCCGCTGCACGGCCGGGGCCAGCCGGGGGCTGAGCCCGCTGCCGCCCGCCCCGAAGGACGGGGTGCTGATGGCGACGTCGCCCGCGAAGGACCGTGACACGGTCTGGTCCATCGTCGCCTTGAGCGAGGCCCCGAACACCGTGAACAGTGAGACGACGGCGACACCGATCATCAGCGCGCTCGCGGTGGCGGCGGTCCGCCGGGGGCTGCGCAGGGCGTTGCGCCGGGCGAGGGACCCGGTGACGCCGCGCAGCCGGTCCAGGGGGCTGCCCAGGAGCCGTACGGCGGTGGAGGAGGCGACCGGGCCGAGGACCACGAAGGCGACCAGGGCCAGGCCGGCACCGAGTCCCGCCGGCCACACGGACGGCGAGACGAGGACACCGGTGAGCGCCAGCGCGACCGCCAAGGCGGCCAGGGCCGTGCCGGTGACCGCGCGCAAGCGGGAGGCGCCGGAGGAGTCGACGGCCGTCTCGCGCAGCGCGGCCAGCGGGGCGGTGCGTCCGGCCCGTACCGCGGGCATCAGCGCCGAGCCCAGGCAGACCACGACACCGACCACGAGCGGCAGCACCAGCGACATGGCCTTGATCACCAAGTCGCCTCCGGGGAAGGGGAATCCGATGGCCGGGAACAGCGCCTGCAGCCCGGCGGCGATCCCGATGCCGCCCGCGAGCCCGGCGGCGGTGGCCGTCAAGGCGACGGCGCTCGCCTCGACCAGGGTCGCCGCGGTCACCTGCCGGCGGGAGGCGCCGAGGGCACGCAACAGGGCGTTCTCACGAGTGCGTTGGGCCACGACGATCGCGAACGTGTTGTGGATGGAGAAGGTCGCGACCAGCAGGGCGACGCCGGAGAACACGAGAAGGAAGGCAGTGAAGATCGTCAGGAACTGGCTGGAGACCATGTCGGTGTTCTCCCGCGCCGACTCCTGGCCCGTGATGGCCTCGACCCCCTTGGGCAGCACGGGAGTCAGCCGGTCGACGAGTTCCCTCTGGTCCACGCCCGGCCCGGCCCGCACCGCGATGCCCGACGCCTCGCCGGGCCGGGCGGTGAGGTACTTCTCGGCGTCGGCCTGGGTCATGCCGGTGAAGGTCACCTGTGCCATGCCGTCCTGGCCGCCGAAGGTGGCGAGGCCGACGATCGTCACCTTCACCGGGTCGGGCGTGCGGAGCGTCGTCGTGTCACCGACCTTCAGGTGCCCCTTCTTGGCGGCGCCGCGGTTCACCACGACCTCGCCGGACCTCACCGGGGCACGGCCCTCGGAGAGCCGGTACGGGTTCAGGTCGGGATCGGTGATCCAGTTGCCGGCGAGGGTGGGCGGTCCCTGGCCGCCGACGGGCTTGCCGTCGGCGCCGACCAGCTGGCCCGCGCCCTGGATGTCCGGTGCGGCGGCCACGACTCCGGGAACCTTCTCGACGGTCCGCACCAGCGAGATGTCCACCGGCCGGCGCACTCCCTGGGCCCCGCCGGGTGTCGTGATGGCGTCGGCGCCGCGCACCACCGCGTCCGTGCCGCTGGTCGCCTCGCCGAACATGGAGCCGAAGCTCGCGCGCAGGGTGTCGCCCATGACCAGGGTCCCCGCCAGGAAGGCGACACCGAGGAACACCGCCAGGAAGGTACCGGCGAAGCGGCGCCGGTGGGCGCGCAGGGAGGACAGGCTCAGTCGTACGGAGGCGTTCATGCCCTCACCTCGAAGGCCTTCATGCGGTCCAGGACCTTGTCGGCGGTCGGGGCCTCCATACGGTCCACCAGGCGTCCGTCCGCGAGGAAGACGACCTCGTCGGCGTGGGCGGCGGCGACCGGGTCGTGGGTGACCATGACGACCGTGCGGCCCATCGCGCGTACGGCCGAGCCGAGGAGGCCGAGGACCTCCTCGCCGGAGCGCGAGTCCAGGTTGCCGGTCGGCTCGTCGGCGAAGACCACGTCGGGGCGCCCGGCGAACGCCCGTGCCACGGCGACGCGCTGCTGCTGGCCGCCGGAGAGCTCGGACGGGCGGTGGTGCAGCCGGTCGCGCAGGCCGACGACGTCGACCAGCGCGTCGATCCACTCCGCGTCGCCCCGGCTGCCCGCCAGGTCCAGCGGCAGGGTGATGTTCTCCTCGACGGTCAGCGTCGGCACCAGGTTGAACGCCTGGAAGACGAAGCCGACGCGGTCGCGGCGCAGCAGGGTCAGGCGCCGGTCGTCGAGGGAGCCGAGGTCGGTGTCGCCGATGTAGGCGGCGCCGGAGGTGAGTGTGTCGAGTCCGGCCGCGCAGTGCATCAGGGTGGACTTGCCGGATCCCGAGGGTCCCATGATCGCGGTGAAGCGTCCGCCGGGGAAGTCCACGTCGACGCCGTCCAGGGCGCGTACCGCGGTGTCGCCTCGCCCGTACACCTTCACGGCGCCGACGACCCGGGCGGCCGTGCGGGCGGAGGTCATGGTGGTCGTGGTGGTCATGCCACACCGCCCTTGCCCGCGCGGCCGAACTGCTCGTCCAGGACGGACAGCCGCCGCCAGTACTCGTCCTCGTCGATCTCGCCGGTGGCGAAGCGCCGGCCGAGGATCGCGATCGGCGAGTCTCCCGCCGGACGCCAGGCGTCCATGGGGCGCCACGGCCCGCCGCGTCCGCGCCGGACCGTGCGCCGCAGGACGGTCACGGCGCCGGCCAGGACGACCGCCCAGATCAGCGGGAAGAACAGGATCCACGGGCCGGGGCCGCCGTCCCAGTGCGCCAGGGTCTGCATCTCGGTTCATCTCCTGTGCGGAAGCGTGTGGTGGTGATGCATCGAGACTGGCTCCGCGGAGGGGTCCGGGTCGTCGTACGGCCAGCGGCAGTGGGTGTACCTCCCCGGGAGTACGCGGGCGCGGGGCGGGTCCTCCCCCGGTTGCGGGCCGAACGGGTGGAGTCTGTAACTACTAGTATGTACAGTATGCGCATGAGCACCTCGGAGCGACTGATCGAGTCCACCCGCGAGCTGCTGTGGGAGCGCGGGTACGTGGGCACCAGCCCGAAGGCCGTCCTGGAGCGCGCGGGCGCGGGCCAGGGAAGCATGTACCACCACTTCAAGGGCAAGCCGGACCTGGCCCTGGCCGCCATCCGGCGCACCGCCGAGGAGTTGCGGGCTACCGCCGAGGGAGTACTCGGCGGGCCGGGAACGCCGTACGAGCGCATCGAGGCGTACCTGCTGCGCGAGCGCGAGGTGCTGCGCGGCTGCCCGGTCGGCCGGCTGACGATGGACCCGGACGTGATCGCCAGCGACGAGCTGCGCGCGCCGGTCGACGAGACCATCGCGTGGATCCTCCACCGGATCGCCGGAATCGTCGAAGAGGGCAGGGAACAGGGGCAGTTCGCGCCGGACCTCGACAGCGAGGAGATCGCCGCCGCCGTCCTCGCGACGCTGCAGGGCGGTTACGTCCTGGCCCGCGCCTCCGGCTCCCCCGCCGCCTTCGACGCGGGAGTGCGGGGACTGCTCTCCCTTCTCGCACCCCGATAGGAGTACGCGCACGTGCACATCACCAGAAGGCGGCCCGACAGCGTGCCGGGTGCGGCCGGGAACTTCACCGGCACGGTCTGGCTCGACGAGGTCGCCGCGCCCGCCGCACCGTCCCGGCTGCGGATGTTCAGCGTCCACTTCGCTCCCGGCGCCCGCACCGCCTGGCGCCGGCACCCGCACGGACAGGTGCTGCACGTCCCTCAGGGCGAGGGCCTGGTCCGGCGCAGGGGCGGTGCCACGGAGACGATCCGCGCGGGCGACACCGTGTGGATCGAACCGGACGAGTGGCACTGGCACGGCGCAGGGCCCCGCACCTTCATGACCCACCTCGCGGTCGTCGAGGCCGCACAGGCCGGTACGACGACCGAGTGGGGCGCGCACGTGTGCGCCGAGGACACCACCCCGCCTGACCGGCCCCGCCCGGCTCCTCCACCCGCGGAAGGACTTCCCACATGCACGCCCTGCAGTACGAGTTGACCCTCCCCGCCGATTACGACATGGGCATCGTCCGCCGCCGCGTGGCCCGCGTGGGGCATCTGCTCGACGACTGGGACGGTCTCGGCTTCAAGACGTACCTGCTGCGCGAGCGCGGTGTGCACGGCTCGCCGGTGAACCAGTACGCGCCGTTCTACCTCTGGCACACCATGGCGGGCATGAACCGCTTCCTGTGGGGAGGCGCCTTCCAAGGGCTGGTCGACGACTTCGGCCGGCCCGAGGCACGGCAGTGGTCGGGGCTGGCCTACGAGGAGGGAAGCGCCGCGGGTTCGCCCGCCGCGTTCGCGGTGCGGCGGCACGAGCCGGTGCCCGACGGCGCCGCGCTCGCCGGCCTGATGGACGAGGCCGTGCGCGAGACCGGGCAAGTGGCCCGGGAGGACGGCGCCGTGCTGGCGGCGGCCGCCGTGGACACGCGCCACTGGGAACTGGTCCATTTCTCCCTCTGGGAGCACGACACGCCCAAGGCCGAGGGGGACGTGTTCGAGGTGCTGCACATGTCCGCGCCCGGCCGGGGCCTGCTGCCGCGCGGGCGGCAGTGGTGAGTTCCGTCCGCACGGTGCCCGGCGACCTGCGGCCCGGGGAACTGGGCGTGTGCGACGCCCACGACCATCTCGTCCTGCGCGGCCCCCGGCTGCCGGGTCGGGAACTGGACGACGCCGACGCCGCGCGGGCCGAACCGGCGGCGTTCCGGACCGCCGGCGGGTCGGCCGTCGTCCAGTGGACGCCGCACGGGATGGGTCCCCAAGCCGCGGCCCTGCCGTCGCCGTCCCGGGCGACGGGAGTTCACCTGGTCTGCGCGACGGGGCTGCACCGGGCGGCGCACCGCGCACCGGAGTTGCTCGACCGGCTGCCGCGGGAGGCTGGCTGAGGTCTTCGTCACCGAGCCGACCGAGGGCATCGGCGCCTCGGGCGTGCGCGCGGGAACCGGTCGAGGTGGCGGGCGGTTTCCACGCCCTCGACGTGCACGCCCGCTGGACGATGGCCGCCGCGGCCGAGGCCCACCGCGCGACGGGCGCGCCCGTCACCGTCCACCTGGAGTCGGGCACCGGCGCGCTCGACGTACTCGACCTGCTGTGCGGCGCGTTGGACGTACCACCGGACCCGGTGATCCTCGGTCACCTCAACCGCTCCCCCGGCCTCGTCGTCCACCGCCAGGCCACCGAGTCGGGCTGCCGGCCGGCCTTCGACGGCCCCTCGCGCGCCCGTCACGCCACCGACCGGCGGATGCCGGACGCCGTACGGGCCCTGGCGGAGTCCGGGTCCGGTCACCGGCTGCTGCTCGGCGGGGACACCGTGGTCGCCGGGGTCCGGTCGGTCGACGGCGGGCCCGGTATGCCGTACCTGCTGCGCCGGGTGCGTCCACGCTCGAAGCAGTGCTGGGCGCGGAGTTGGTGGACCGCGTCCTGACGGCCGATCCGGCCCGTGCCCTCGCCACCGCGTGGCGGTGAGTCACCGGCGGTCGGACCCCTGCGTCAGCGCCCCCAGAGGATCGTCCAGCACCGGCTGCCAGGCCAGTTCCGCCGCGCCTACCAGGCTGTTGTGGTCCAGGGTGCAGGCGTCGATGGGGACGCCGCCGCTCTGGCCCCACAGGCTGCGGTCGGCGACGACCGCGCGGAGCCGTTCGGGGTCGACCTCGAGCAGGGTGCGGTGCAGGCCGCCGAGGATGATGCGGTCGGGGTTGAGGATGTTCACCAGTCCCGCGAGGCCCAGGCCCAGGCGGTCGATCAGGGCCTCGGCGGCGATGCGGACGGTCGGGTCGTGGTAGTGGTTGCGCAGCAGGTCGTCGGCCTGCTTGAGCAGGGACACCTCGGGGCCCGGGGCGCGGCCCGCCTCGCTGAGCAGCGCCAGCGGGTCCGCCTCGACGTCCAGGCAGCCGCGGCCGCCGCAGTGGCAGGGGCGGCCCTCGGGGTTCACCGTGAGGTGGCCGACCTCCAGCGCCAGGCCCGAACTGCCCGTGTGCAGACGGCCGTCCAGCACCAGGGCGCCGCCGACACCCCGGTGCCCGGTGGCCACACAGAGCAGGTCCCGGGCACCCCGGCCCGCCCCGTGCCGGTGCTCGGCGAGCGCGGCGAGGTTGACGTCGTTGCCCGCGAACGCGGGACCGGGGATCCCGGCCGCCTGTACGCACTCCGCGAAGATGCGGCGCACCGGCGCGCCCACCGGCCAGTCGAGGTGGAGGGGGTTGAGGGCCAGGCCGTCGGGTTCGGCGACGGCGGACGGCACGGCGAGCCCGGCACCCACGCAGCGGCGGCCGGTCGTACGGAGGAGCTCGGCGCCCGCCTCCACCACCGAGCCCAGCACCTCGGCCGGGTCGGCGTCCACGGTCCCGCAGCCCGGAGCGGTCGCCACGATCCGGCCACCCAGGCCGACCAGCGCCGCCCGGAACCCGTCGGCGTGCACCTGCGCGGCGAGCGCGACGGGCCCGTCCTCGGCGACCTTCAGCCGGTGCGAGGGCCGCCCCTGGGAGCCGGCCGCCGCGCCCGGCCTGGCGTCCACCCGGATCAGCCCCAGTGCCTCCAGCTCCGCGGCCACCGCGCCGGCCGTCGCGCGGGTGACCCCCAGTTCCGCGGTGAGCACGGCACGGGTCGGCGCGCGTCCGGTGTGCACGAGCTCCAGCGCGGGCCCCAGCGCACCGCGCCCCCGGTCCAGCCGCGTCCTCGAGGTGGTCCCTTCCCCCGCCGTCCGGGGGTCCGCCTTGCCGCTCATGAGGGTGAGTCTCCCATGATCCGCAACCACTCCGGCCGGCGCCGCGATCTGGGGGCCACTCACCCCCAGGGTGATGTCCAACCGCCCGGTGTGCCCCAGCGCGGGGGCGCCGTGCCGGGGTGCACCCGGGGCACCCCGTGGTGGGCGAGGCGGGACGCGCCGCCGAAGACGAACAGGTCGCCGCTGTGCGGCTCCCACTCCCGGCAGGCCGCGAGCGGCTCCCCCGGGCGCGGCGTCGGGCCGGTCGGGCAGGTGCACGGCACCCGGGGCGATCTCGGCGCGCTCCCTGGGGAACAGCTCCGCATCCATGCCCCCGTCCTGCCCCGAGGGACCTGCCCGACCGGGCCTGAGCTGCGGCTCCGCTAGCCTGGACGCACGATGAACGACCGAATGACGACTCCGTGGGGCGAGTTCGAGCTGTCCCGGTTCCCCGAGGATCCGCGCGACCGGCTGCGCGCCTGGGACGCCTCCGACGCGTATCTGCTGCGGCACCTGGCCGAGGAGCGGATCCCGCTGTCCGGCACGGTCGTGGTCGTCGGGGACCGCTGGGGCGCGCTGGTCACGGCGCTGTCGGAGCACCGGCCGGTGCAGATCACCGACTCCTACCTCAGCCAGGAGGCGACCCGGGCCAACCTCGCGCGGGCCGGCGTCGAACCGGGTGCCGTGGGGCTCCTCACCACCCAGGATCCGCCGCCCGACCGCGTCGACGTACTTCTGGTGCGGGTACCGAAGAGCCTGGCGCTCCTGGAGGACCAGTTGCTGCGGCTGGCGCCCGCCGTGCACGAGGGCACGGTCGTCGTCGGGACCGGGATGGTCAAGGAGATCCACACCTCGACGCTGCGGCTGTTCGAGCAGATCCTCGGCCCGACCCGGACCTCGCTCGCCCGGCAGAAGGCCCGGCTGATCCTCTGCACCCCGGCGCCGTCGCCGGAGCGGGCCGCCAACCCGTGGCCCTACAGGTACGTCCTGCCGGAGGGGATCGGCACGGTCTCCGGCCGCACCGTCGTCAACCACGCGGGCGTGTTCTGCGCCGACCGCCTCGACATCGGCACCCGGTTCTTCCTCCAGCACCTGCCCACCGACCGGGGACCGCGCCGGGTGGTGGACCTGGGGTGCGGCAACGGGATCGTCGGTACGGCTGTGGCGCTGGCCGATCCCGAGGCCGAGGTGCTGTTCGTGGACGAGTCCTTCCAGGCGGTGGCGTCGGCGGAGGCGACCTACAAGGCCAACGGGGTGCCCGGGCACGCGGAGTTCAGGGTCGGGGACGGGCTGGCCGGGGTGCCGGCCGGAAGCGTGGACGTCGTCCTGAACAATCCGCCGTTCCACTCGCACCAGGCGACGACGGACGCGACGGCGTGGCGGATGTTCTCCGGGGCGCGGCGCGCGCTGCGGCCGGGCGGTGAGCTGTGGGTGGTCGGCAACCGGCACCTGGGCTACCACGTGAAGCTGCGGCAGCTGTTCGGCAACAGCCGGCTGGTGGCCTCCGACCCGAAGTTCGTGGTGCTGAAGGCGGTCAAGCGGAAGTAGCCCGGGACGGCGGCGCCCGGCGGGAGGCGGGTCGGCCGCCGCCTGCCGGGCCGGAGGTCACCGGGGGGCCGGCCCGGCGAGGACGCGGATGATCCGTTCCACCTCACGGGCCATCGCCTCCCGGCCGACGGCGAGGTATTTGCGCGAGTCGACCGCCTCCGGGTGGGCGGCCAGGAAGTCGCGGATCGCGCCGGTCATCGCCATGTTGAGGGCGGTGCCGACGTTGACCTTGGCGATGCCGCCCGCGACGGCCGCGACGAGTCCGTCGTCCGGTATCCCCGAGGAACCGTGCAGGACGAGCGGCAGGGGCAGGGCGGCGGACAGCCGCTCGAGGAGCTCGTGGTCGAGGGCGGCGGTGCGGGTGGTCATGGCGTGGACGCTGCCGATGGCGACGGCCAGGGCATCGACTCCGGTGTCCGCGAGGAAGGTGCGGGCCTC
>NZ_JBHYKH010000233.1:0-3978 GCF_042741275.1 Streptomyces sp. NPDC058964 | reverse complement strand
TTTTTATACATTTGATTTGTCGTCGGCTGCGTATTTTGTTTATAAGAGACTGGTCTTGGGGGGGGCGCTGCCCACGGCCACGGCCAGGGCGTCCACGCCGGAGTCGGCGACGAAGGCCCGCGCCTCGGCGGGGTCGGTGCGGGCGCCGGGCGCGTGGGCGTCGAGCGGCCGCACATCGGTCCCGGCCCGTCCGCCCTGTCCGGCCTTTCCGCCGATCTGGCCCAACTCGGCCTCTATCCAGAGCCCCTGGGCATGCGCCCAGCCCACGGCGGCGCGGGTCGCGGCGAGGTTCTCGGCGTACGGCAGACGGGCCGCGTCGTACATCACGGAGCCGAAGCCGGCGCCGGGTGCCTGGCGCAGCAGGTCGTCGCTCTGCACATGGTCGAGGTGCAACGCCACCGGCACGAAGGCGCGTTCGGCCGCGACGACGGCGGCACGGGCCAGCGGGAGCAGGCGTCCGTAGCGGAATCTGACGGCGTTCTCGCTGACCTGGAGGACCACGGGGGCGCCGGCCGCCTCGGCACCGGCGATGACGGCCTCGACGTGTTCGAGCGTGATGATGTTGAAGGCGGCGACGGCGGAGCGGGCCTCGGCGGCGCGGGTGACGAGGTCGCCGGTGAGTGCGAGGGGCACGGCTTGTCCTCCCGGTTCGGGGGTCAGGGGGCGAGGATCACCGAGCGGGTGAGGTGACGGGGCCGGTCGGGGTCCAGGTCGCGGCGGGCGGCGACGGCCACCGCGAGGCGCTGGGCGCGGACGAGTTCGGCGAGCGGGTCGAGTGAGCCCTCGATCCACAACCCGCCCGTGGCACGCACCTGTTCGGCCAGTCCGGCGGGCGCCTCGCCCAGCATCCAGGTCGCCGTGCCCCGGGTGGAGATGCTGACGGGGCCGTGCCGGTACTCCATCGCCGGATAGGCCTCGGTCCAGGACAGTGAGGCCTCGCGCATCTTGAGCCCGGCCTCGTTCGCCAGTCCGACGGTCCAGCCGCGGCCGAGGAAGGTGAACTGGCGGCAGTCGACCAGTCCTTGCGGCAGAGGTGCGGACAGCGCGGCACGGGCGTCGGCCACGGCGGCCTCGGTGTGCAGGCCGAGGTGGGCGCGGAGCAGGGTGAGCGCGCTGGTGGCGAACCGGGTCTGCACGACGGACCGTTCGTCCGCGAAGTCCAGCACGACGGCCTCGTCGGCGGCCGTCATCACGGGCGTGTCCGGGTCCGCGGTGACCGCGGTGGTGCGGGTGTGTCCCCTCAGCCTGCCGAGCAGGTCGAGGACTTCGGTGGTGGTGCCGGAGCGGGTGAGGGCGACGACACGGTCGTACCCGCGCCCGTACGGGAACTCGGACGCCGCGAAGGCGTCCGTCTCGCCCAGTCCCGCGCCTTCGCGCAGGGCCGCGGCCGCCTGCGCCATGAAGTACGAGGTGCCGCAGCCGACGATCGCGGCCCGCTCCCCCCGCCCGGGCAGCGCCCCCCGGTGCCGGTCAGCCTCCGCTGCCGCCCGTATCCAGCACTCGGGCTGGCTGTTCAGCTCGTCCTCGACATGAGTCATGCCGTGCCCCTCCCCACGCTGCTGATTTTTCTTGCAAGATATCGCCGACTTTCAAGCACAATCAAGCATTCCTGCTGAGGCGGGGTGCGCTAGGGTCGCGGAGGATCGAGGAACGGAGGCTCCGGATGTCGCGCGACGCCCGCTGGCAGACGCTGCTGGAACTGCTCGTCGAGCGCGGCCGGCTGGAGGTCGAGGAAGCGGCGACCGAGCTGTCGGTGTCGGCCGCGACGATCCGCCGGGACTTCGACCAGCTGGCCGAGCAGCAGATGCTGGTGCGGACCAGGGGCGGGGCGGTCGTGCACGGGGTGTCGTACGAACTGCCGCTGCGCTACAAGACGGCCCGTCACGCCTCGGAGAAGCAGCGCATCGCCAAGGCCGTGGCGGAACTGGTCGCGCCGGGCGAGGCAGTGGGCCTGACCGGCGGCACCACCACGACGGAGGTGGCCCGGGCGCTGGCCGTGCGCGGCGACCTCGCCGTCGGCTCACCGGCGCTGACCGTCGTCACCAACGCCCTCAACATCGCCAACGAACTGGCAGTACGGCCGCAGTTCAAGATCGTGGTGACGGGTGGAGTCGCACGGCCCCAGTCGTACGAGCTCATCGGGCCGCTGGCGGACGGCGTGCTGGGCCAGATCACGCTCGACGCGGCGGTGCTGGGAGTGGTGGCGTTCGACGTCACGCACGGTGCGGCGGCGCACGACGAGGCGGAGGCCTCGGTCAACCGGCTGCTGTGCGAACGAGCCGAACGAGTGATCGTCGCAGCCGACTCGAGCAAACTGGGCCGCCGGGCGTTCGCCCGGATCTGCGCGGCCGAGCTGGTGGACACGCTCGTCACGGACACGGCGGCCGGGCCGGACACCGTGCGCCGGTTCGAGGAGGCGGGGATCCGGGTCGTGACCGTGTGACGGCCCGGCGGGGCGGCGTCGGATCGCGCCGGGAGACGACCGGGCAGGCGGCGTCCGTCAGACCGCGCCGTGTTCCGCCCGCACGAACCCAGCGCCCCGCTGGTCGTTGCAGCCCACCTCGGGCCGTCCGTCGGGATCGGGCCACGCCGACTGGGCCTTGAGGGCAACGCTCACCAGGGTCATCAGCAGATCGACGTCGCTCGCGGCGTCGAGACGTATCGTCACCCACTGCGAACCCGGGACGACCCGGATCGCCCCCGAGCCGTTGAGGTCCTTGGCGAAACGCCGGACGGCACGGTCCGTCAGATGCAGGTCGACGTCCCGCTCCGAATGGAAGTGGGCGATCTCGCCCCGGTCCGAGCTGAGCGCCCGCCCGAGGCCACAGCTCGGCACGGCTTGTCTGAGGTCCGGCCAGGTCGCCAGTTGCGCGAGAGCACGCGAGGCCAACGTCATGGGCCCATCATGGACCGCTCACTCTTGCGCAACCAGCACGTGAGCAAGCATTAACCGAGCTGTATCCGCGGTCTGTCCGAAGCCGTACCGGTGGTCTGTCCGATTCGGCACCGGACTCGACGCCTTCGCCACGCGCGCACCGCCGAAGCCGCCGCGGGGCCAGGGGTGCTCGAGGTGCGCGGGAAAATCCGGATGACAGGCCCCTGTGGCCCGGGCATCATCGACCGGTCGTTCTCGACCCGCTGTTCCACGGAGGTACGTCACGTCCATCGACCTCGAACTCCGGCCGGGCTCCCTCCCCTGGTCCGCCGCCGATCCGGACCGCAACCCCTTCTCCTGGGACGAGGCGGAGAAGGCCCGGCTCACCGCGCTGATCGCCTCGATGGTGCCCGCGGACCGAACCGCTGAACAGGGCATGGCGGGCTGGCACTTCTACCACTCGGTCACCGAACTCCTCGGGGCCCGCTACGGCAGGTGGACCTGCGGCTGGCACTGGGCCGTCGGCGAGGGCGGTGGCGGGGGTGTGGTCGTCAGCTGGTGCTGCGTCGCCCACTCGGTGCGGGAGCCCGGACCAACCGCCGCCCGGATCGTGGCCGCGCTCCTCGAGTGGCGCGACTGGCTGGAGGAACTGGCCGAGAGGTTCGCCCGGCTCGCCCCGCCGCCCGACGCGGACGCCGAGGACCGCAGCTGGTACCTGGAGCGGGCGGCCACCCGGCTGGTGACCCTGGTGGTGGACCGAACGGGCGCGGAGGACGGCTGGTACGGACTGTGCCGGCGGGTGCTCGCCTGGTATCTGTCCTCGGCCGGGGTGGACTCGGAGGAGGACGTCGTGAGGGCGGTCGACGAGGCGATCGGCGGCCGGTTCGCCAGCTGGACCACGCCGAAGCAGACCCTGGTGGACTCCGTGGGAGAGAGTCTGGCGATACGCGTCACCGGGGAGCGGCCCTACCGTGACGTCTGACGCGCTGGCCGCCTGGTGCCGCGTCAGGCGGCGGGTCGACTGGTGGGGCCCCGGCCCCCCCCCCCCCCGCCCCCCCCGCCCGGGCCGCCCCCACAGGGGCGCCGCCCGGGACTAACGGGCC
>NZ_JBHYKH010000232.1:5919-13599 GCF_042741275.1 Streptomyces sp. NPDC058964 | reverse complement strand
CCCTTCCGCCACGTACTTCTTGAACTGGGCCGGCGTCGGGGACGGGTCGGTGCCGTTGAAGCCGCCGATCGCCATCACCGGGTCGCCGGTGGCGAGCTGGTAGCTCGCGGCGTTCTGGGAACCGATGGACGCGGCGACCCAGGTGTACTCCGCCGCATCCGTCTCCAGCAGCTTCTTGGCCTCGGAGGAGACGCCGGCGCCGTTGAGCAGGCCGCCGACGCCACCGCCGCCGCCCATGCCACCGCGGTCCCCGGTCTGACCGCCGCCCGGGAAGCCCTGACCCTGCTGACCCCGCTGACCCTGCTGGTTCTGGCCCGGCATGCCTCCGCCGAAGCCTCCGAGGCCGCCGTTGCCGCCGGCCAGACCGCCACCCGGGAAGCCCTGGCCCTGACCCTGCTGGTTCTGGCCGGGCATGCCACCGGGCATGCCGCCGCCCGCCCCACCGCGCATACCGCCACCGGGACCGCCGCGGCCGCCGCCCAGCATGCTCGCGCCGGCCGGACCGGCCGTGACGATCGAGCCGGTGTGCCCCTCCTGCAGTGTGCTGAGGGTGTACGCCGTCGGTCCGGCCAGCGCGGCGACCAGGCCGGCCGCCGCCGCCCCCAGGGCCAGTCTGCGGGTCACGCGGCCCGCGAAGACGAGACCCAGGGCGGCGACCAGGCCGCCGACCAGGACCAGCCACTTGAGCCAGGGCAGATAGTCGGAGGTGCGGTTGAGCAGGACGTAGCCCCAGGCCGCGGCCGCGACGACCGAGGCGGCGAGCGTGATCGACGCCCATGTCCCGGCGCGCCGCTCCCACAGCAGACCGGCGCCCATGCCGACCACGGCCGCGACGTAGGGGGCGAGGGCGACCGTGTAGTACTGGTGGAAGATGCCCGCCATGTAGCTGAAGACGACCATGGTCATCAGCAGTGAGCCGCCCCAGACCAGGAACGAGCCACGGGTCACCGAGGCCCGGCGGGCCCTTCGGGTGGCCACCAGGCCGGCGGCGAGCAGGATCAGCGCGGCGGGCAGCAGCCAGGAGATCTGACCGCCGATCTCGGAGTTGAACATCCGGTCCCAGCCGGTCTCGCCCCACTGCCCGGTGCCGCCACCGCCGCCACCCCCGCCGACGCCGCCGACGCTGCCGGTCTCGTCGCCGTTGAGACGGCCGAGGCCGTTGTAGCCGAAGGTCAGCTCCAGGAAGGAGTTGTTCTGCGAGCCGCCGACGTACGGGCGCGAGGACGCCGGCCACAGCTCGACGATCGCGACCCACCAGCCGCCGGACACCACCAGCGCGACCGTGGCCAGGGCCAGCTGTCCCAGGCGCTTCCTCAGGTTCACCGGCCCGCAGACGGCGTACACGATCGCCAGCGGCGGCAGGATCAGGAAGGCCTGCAGGGTCTTGGCGAGGAAGGCGAAGCCGATCGCGGCACCGGCCCACACCAGCCACTTGGTGCGGCCGTCCTCCAGGGCCCGGATCACCATGCAGCAGGCGACGGCCATCAGCAGGGCCAGCATCGCGTCCGGGTTGTTGAACCGGAACATCAGCGCCGCGACGGGGGTGAGCGCGAGCACGGCGCCCGCGATCAGCCCGGCCGCCGGGCTGAACCGGCGCCGCACGGCCGCGTACACCACCGCGACCGTCAGGACGCCCATGACGACCTCGGGGACCAGGATCGCCCACGAGTTGAGGCCGAAGACCCGTACCGAGAGCGCCATCGGCCACAGCGAGGCCGGGGGCTTGTCGACGGTGATGGCGTTGCCCGCGTCCAGCGAGCCGAAGAAGAACGCCTTCCAGGACCTGCTGCCGGCCTGGACGGCCGCCGAGTAGAAGGAGTTGGCGTAGCCCGAGGCGCTCAGGTTGTACAGGTAGAGCAGGAAGGTGGCGGCCAGCAGGCCGAGGAAGGCCGGGCGCACCCAGCGCGGGTCCTCGGGGCGGCCGCGCCACAGTCTCCGTACGAAGGGCTGTGCGGGCTCACCGGATCCGGGCTCCGGGGCCGCGGACGGAGCCTGCGCAGGAGCCGTCGGGGGCGGGCCCCACCCGGTGGGACTGCCCTGGTGGATGGTCTGGCCGGTGTGGGTGGTCATCGGGAGTCCCCCGGGTCGGTGTCGTGAGGGCGCGCCTGCTGCAACCGCAGGGTGGCGTCCCTCCAGGTGCCTTCCGCGGCTTCGCCGGCGCGGAACTGGGCGGTCGGGTACGGCGCGTGCTGCGCCGGGCGCTGCGGGAACGGCGTGCCGGGCTGGTACGGGACCGTCGTCGCGCGGGTCGGCGAGGACGGGTTGTGCGTCGCCACGACCGTGGATCCCCCGCCGAAGTCGCGCCGGTCCGGGAACACCCACGCGCGGAAGAGCAGGAAGCGCAGCACGGTGGCCGCGAGGTTGGCGGCGACCAGCACCGCCAGCTCGGTGGAGTGGCCGGGGTCCGCGGTCCCCCCCCCCCCCCCCCCCCGCGAGCCGCTGGTCAGGGCAAGGCCGATACCGAAGACGACCAGGCCCTGCGCCTGGTGCCGTACGGCGCCGCCACGGCCGCGGACCCCGAAGGTCAGCCGCCGGTTGGCCGCCGTGTTCGCCACGGCCGAGACGAGCAGGGCGAGCGCGTTGGCGACCTGCGAGCCGGAGAACTGCCGGAAGCCGCTGTAGAGCAGCAGGTAGAAGAGCGTCGACAGACCGCCGACCACACAGAATCCGACGAGCTGGCGGGCCAGGCCCCCTGGCACGTCCTTGATCTCGCGGTCGCGCGGGTCGTCGCCGAAGGGGCGGGCGATCCGGTCCAGCGGCAGCGAACCCGTGGCCAGGGCCTTGCCCACGCGCCACACCCCCCGGAGGTCCTCGGCCGCCGTCTTCACGATGTGCACGGTGGAATCGGGGTCGTCGACCCAGTCGACGGGAACCTCGTGGATGCGGAGCCCGGCCCGCTCGGCGAGGACCAGCATCTCGGTGTCGAAGAACCAGCCGGTGTCCTCGATGAGCGGCAGCAGGACCTGGGCGACGTCACGACGGATCGCCTTGAAGCCGCACTGCGCGTCGGAGAAGCGGGCCTGCAGCGAGCCGCGCAGGATCAGGTTGTACGAGCGGCTGATGAACTCCCGCTTGGCGCCGCGCACCACGCGCGAACTGCGGGCCAGCCGGGAACCGATCGCCAGGTCGGAATGACCCGAGATCAGCGGCGCCACCAGCGGCAGCAGCGCGTTGAGGTCGGTGGACAGATCGACGTCCATGTAGGCGAGGACCGGGGCGTCCGAGGCGGACCAGACGGTCCGCAGCGCCCGGCCACGGCCCTTCTGCTCCAGCCTGAACGACCTGACCTCGGCGATCTCCGCGTCCAGCCGCGCCGCCACCCGAGGGGTGGTGTCCGTGGAGGCGTTGTCCGCGACGGTGATGCGGAACGCGTACGGGAAGGTGCGCCTGAGGTGCTCGTGCAGTCTGAGCACGCATGGCCGGAGGTCCTTCTCCTCGTTGTAGACGGGGATCACTACGTCCAGGACAGGCGCACCGGCGTGTGGGGCCGGGGGGGGGTCCCCCGCCGGCCCGGGGGGGGGGGGGCGCGCCGCGGGCCCCCCCGCACCCCGGCGCCCCCCCCGGACGTCAGCCGTGCGCCGCCGCCAGGTGCTTCGCCAGCCGCGGCGAGGCGAACTCGGTCCCGCAGACGAAGCGCATCACCGGACCGTAGGACGCGGCGGCCGGGAGGCCGGTGAAGTAGAGGCCGGGGACCGAGGAGACGTAACCGGCGCCGAGCTTCGGGGCGCCGCGGCTCACGATGAGCTGGGTCCTGATTCCATGGCCCAGGAAGTCCATGGCCGCGGTGTCCACGCGATAGCCGGTGGCCGCGATGACGTGGTCGGCGGTGAGCCGGCCGGTGCCGCCCGCGTGGGTGCGGACCGTGAGGACCGGGCTGCCGCCGGAGACGTCCGCGCCCACCACCGCGCCGACCTCGTCGACCTGCACCTTGCCCTCGAAACGGTCGCGCAGCCACCAGGCGCCGAGCGGGCCGAGGACCCGGCGGACCAGGTAGTGGCGGGCCTGGGCCGGAAGGTAGCGGTACGGCTGGGGGTAGTAGCTGAGGGCCCAGAGGGACCAGGCCCGGCCGAAGGGGGACTCCGGGCGCAGCTTCGGCTGGTTCCAGGGCGGGGCGCCGAAGGCGACCCTGCCGTGGCCGCGCGAGACCACCCGCACCTGTGCGCCCGCCTCCGCCGCCAGGGCGGCCGTCTCCAGCGCGGACTGGCCCGCGCCGATGACGATCAGCTCCTTGCCGGCGAAGCGTGTGAGGTCGTGGTGCTGGGAGCTGTGGGACACCGGGCCCGTGGGGGTGGGCCCGTCCGCCGCCGCCTTCGCGAGCTCCGCCGGGAGGTGGGCCAGGCCCGACAGGCCCGTCGCGACCACGACCGCGCGGGCCGTGAACGACTCTCCCGAGTCCAGCTTGAGTTCGAATCCGCCGCTCTTGTTGCGGTCGACCGAGACCACCCGCACCCGTTCCAGCTCGGGCACCAGCTTCTCCTGGAACCACTCGCCGTAGGCGATGAAGGTCTCGACCGGGATGATGTCCTCGTCGGTAACCAGCCGGCGGATGCCGGCCGCGTCGCAGTAGTCGGCGAGCGTGTGACCGCTCTGCGGGCAGTCGAGGCTGGAGGCCGCCGGGGTCGACTTGAGGATCATTCCGGCGGGCATGTGGTCGCGCCAGCTCACCATGGGGTCGCCGAAGACGCGGACGGGGACGCCGCGCGCCCGCAGATGCGCGGCGGTGGACAGGCCGAACGGGCCGGCGCCGATGACTGCTACCGGTTGAATCACGAAGTCCCTCCCCAGGACGTCTTTCCGTCACTTCGTGGTCCGGCTCGGGCGATCGGTTGGACTAGCCGCCCGAACTGGTCGTACTGCCGCGGCGGTTGGTCCGCCACAGCTGATAGAGGTGCTTCGCGCCCGGACGCACGAAGCGGGCGAGCATCGTGAGGAACGGCATGGGGTCGTCACCCGCCAGCCAGGCCAGCTCCGTCCCGCTCGCCCGGGCCGGCGCGTGCGGCGTCGTATAGCCGCTGCGGCGGTAGGCGAGGAGGGCGGGAAGGTCGATGTTCTCCACGATGTAACGGTGACCGGCGCGCTGTTCCCCCTCCGGAACGCTGCGCCCGGTCAGATCCAGATGCATGGCACGTACGACGTCCACCCCCGACTCGTTCTCGAAGAGCCGGAACTGGGCACCCATGCGGGGGTTGAAGTCGAGGAGTTTGTACTGCCCGTCGCGCCGGTCGAAGCGCAGGTCGAGGTCGATGATGCCGCTGAAGCCGGTCTCCTTGATGAAACGCGCGGCGAGGTCCGCGAGTTCCGGGTTGTCGACGACGTACGCGTTGGCCGTCATGCCCGCGTGCGGCGGCCAGGAGCGGACCTTGACGCCGGTGAACATGGCGAGCGGGGTGGAGTCGGCGTCGAAGCAGGCGTGCACGATCCAGTCCTCCGCATCCTCCCTGGGCAGGTACTCCTGGAGGATCACACCGGGGCGCTCGCCCCAGTCACGTGCGAGCGTGAGCAGGCCCTCGCGGGTGGCGATCCTCGTGGTGCCGTTCACGGCGGGCCGTTTGCGTCGTACGAAGGCCTCCCGGTTCTTGGCCACCACCGGGAAGCGGGCCTTCTCGGCGAATTCCACGATCTCGTCGTACGACTGCGGGAAGGCGGCGGACGGGCTGGGGATGCCGTGTTCCACGCACAGTTCGTGCAGCCCCTGCTTGCTGGCCAGGCGGCGCGGCAGGCCGGGGTCGACGCGCGGGAAGAGGAACCGGTCCCCGAGTGCGTCCTGGTGCTCGGCGATCAGGACGGCGGCCTCTTCGTCGGTGGGAATGAGCACGGTGGGGCGGCCGATGCGGTCGCCGATGCGGACAAGTCCCTCCACCAGGTACGCCGGTTCCTCGGCCCCGGTCGTCGGCCAGACGAACGCGCGTTTGAGGTAACGGGAGGAGGCCGCGGGTGTGTAACGGTCCTCGGTGATCGCGTACATCGGCACACCGAGGCGGCCCAGGCTGCGGATCGCGCCGACACCGCCGTGATGCAGCGGGTAGTCGCCGAACTTGACGATCAGGCCCGGCACGTCACGGTCGGCCTCGAAAGGCACGCTGACGGCATTCCTGGCCACGGGTCCCCCCACGTGTCCCCCCTACGGACCGGACCCACCCCGTCCGTGTCCCCCAAAGGACGCTAAGCCGGAATTGACCCCTCCGACAAGGCCTATTCGGACATTGCGAACTCTTTAGACACTGCCCAAGACACGCAACTCAGCCGTAACGTGTGGCGCGACCACATGGAACGTATGGCCATGCAAGGCACCGGATGAGAGTGAGGCAGCACCCCATGCCCCCCTTCGACGTCCCCGAGGGCGACCCTTTCGGCCCGCACAACCTCCCGTACGGCGTGTTCTCGCCCCCCGGCAGCCGGGAGCGGACCGTCGGCGTCCGCCTCGGCGACCACGTGCTCGACGCGGGAGCGGCGGCGCACGCGCTCGGCTCCCCGTACGCCTCCCTGCTCGCACAGCCGACCCTCAACCCGCTGCTGGCCGCGGGCCGCACGGCGTGGTCGGACGTCCGGCGCGCGCTGACGGCATGGGTGACGGTGCCCTCACACCGCGCGGCGATCGAACCGCTGTTCCACCCCCTGTCGTCGGTGACCCTCCACCTGCCCTTCGAGGTCGCCGACTACGTGGACTTCTACGCCTCCGAGAACCACGCCCGTAACGTGGGGCAGATCTTCCGCCCCGACGCGGAGGACTCACTGACCCCCAACTGGAAGCACCTGCCGATCGGATACCACGGGCGTTCCGGCACGGTCGTGGTGTCGGGGACCGACGTCGTACGGCCGTCCGGCCAGCGGAAGGGCCCGAACGACCCGGCACCCGTCTTCGGCCCGTCCGTCCGGCTGGACATCGAGGCCGAGGTCGGCTTCGTGGTGGGCGTGCCGTCGGAGATGGGCAGGCCGGTGGCGCTGGGCGACTTCCGGGACCACGTCTTCGGGCTGTGCCTGCTGAACGACTGGTCGGCGCGGGACGTCCAGGCCTGGGAGTACGTCCCCCTCGGACCGTTCCTCGGCAAGTCCTTCGCCACGTCGGTGTCGGCGTGGATCACCCCGCTGGAGGCCCTGGAGGGGGCGCGGGTGGCGCCGCCGGAGCGTACGCACCCGCTGCTGCCGTATCTGGACGACTCCGCATCCGAGGACGAGCCCGACGGCTACGACCTGCGGATCTCCGTCGCGATCAACGGTCACGTGGTGTCCGAGCCGCCGTTCTCCACCATGTACTGGACGGCCGCGCAGCAGCTGGCGCACATGACGGTGAACGGGGCCTCACTGCGGACCGGTGACCTGTACGGATCGGGGACCGTGAGCGGCCCGGCGGAGCGCGAGCGCGGCTCGCTCCTCGAGCTGACCTGGAACGGGCGGGATCCGCTCGAACTCCCGGACGGCAAGCGGACCTTCCTGGAGGACGGGGACGTCGTGACGCTGTCGGCGTGGGCGCCGGGAGCGGGCGGGATCCGGGTCGGGCTGGGCGAGGTCAGCGGGCGGGTTGTAGCAAGCAGTTGACACAAGTCCCCATGGAAAGCATCTTGTAGTCCAAGCCTGATAAAAAAGGTGTGGTAAATGGGGGGGTTGTTTGGGGGGGGTATCCCATATCCCAAAAGGGTGACGTAACCGGGGGCCACCCAGAGGCGGGGCGACGGGGTGGCG
>NZ_JBHYKH010000232.1:0-5909 GCF_042741275.1 Streptomyces sp. NPDC058964 | reverse complement strand
GGGTGGGGTGGGCTTTGGAGTGGGGGGGGGTTGTTGTATGCTGTGTACACAAGTCCGAATGTATTCCTTTTTGTAGCCCCCTTTTTTTACATGGGGTTCGTACAAGGCGTGCTTCTTTTCCGGGGGATCTCTCATGACCGAAGTCGGTACCGAAGCCGGTGCCACCGCATCGGCGTCACGCAGGTTCGTCGACCGCTACGCCCGCTGGGCGGGCCTGGTGGCGGGGGCGCTCGTGGCGCACTGGCTGATACCTCTCGACCACGGGGACGGAATCCTGTACGCCATCCCGGCGTTCGGGCTGTGCGCGGTGGCCGGAGTACTGGTGGGCGACGCGCTGACGCCGCCGGCCCGAAGTGCCGTGCGCACGGCCGGCCTCGACCCGCGCCGGGTGCGCGACTACGTGCCGCCCCGGATGATCTGGCTGCTGATCGCGATGGCGGTTGTGCTGGTGGTGCTGCTGGGCGTGGCCGCCGCGGTGGCCTCGCCGGACGACCTGGGGCGGGCGGGCCGTTCACTGACGGTGACCTGCCGGGGCCGGACCCAGTCGTTCAGCCCCTGGCCCGGGCTCCACTACGGCCTGCCGATGCTGGCCTGCCTCGCCGTCGCCACCGGCGCCTGCGGCTGGTCCCTGCGGCGGATCGCGACCCGGCCCGGCGACGAGCAGTCCCGGCGCGACCGCAGCCTCGCGATCGTCGCGGCCTGGGGCCTGGTGGTCTCGTTCTCCCTGTTCGGGGCCACCACGGTGGCGTCGGACACGCTGACGAACACCGGCTGCGGCGGGGCGTTGTCGGTCGTGGCCGACCGGGTGCTGCGGCCGCTGTCCCTGGTCACCTTCGTGACCGTGCCGCTGATGCTGTTCACGGTCTGCGCGCCCCGTGCGACCTGGCGACGCCGGGGCGAACGGCGGGTGCGCCGATGAGCGGCGCGGCCGTAAGGGTCGACACGAACAGCCCGGTCCCGCCGTACGAGCAGATCCGCGCCCAGCTCGCGGCCCTGATCACCACCGGCCGTCTGCCGGAGGGCGAACGCCTGCCGACCGTACGGCAGCTGGCGGCCGATCTGGGCCTCGCGGCGGGCACGGTGGCACGCGCCTATCGCGAACTGGAGTCGGCCGCCCTGATCCGCACCCGGCGCGGGGCGGGGACGCGGGTGGCTCCGCTGCCGGTACCGGCCCGCCGCCCCGACCCGGCCGAGCTCGCGGCGCTGGCCGGGCGGTTCGTCGCGGAGGCGCGGGCCATGGGCGCGGACGAGGAGGAGGTCGTGGCGGCGGTGCGGGGGGCGTTGCGGGCGTAGAGGCGTCACGGGAGCGGAGGCGGGCAAACGGCGGGGGCGGATCCGGGGCGGAGATCAGGGGTGGCGGATAGCCGCCGAGCCCTGACTGCCGGGGTCCGTCACCGTCATACTGGCGGGAACACCGCACGACCCGGCGTACGACCACCGCCGTACTGCCGTCGCACGCCCGTTTCACACGCCTACGCACCACCGACGTATGGCCGCCGCCACCGCCGTACGAGCCGCCGCACCACCCCGGCCCCCCGCCACCCGCCCCTGTCTCCGACCAGGAACCGGAGCCCCCGGCATGACCGTCTGCCTGCTCCTGCTGAGTGTCGTCGCCCTGACGGCCGCCGTGCCGGCGCCGCGCGCGCTGACCCGGGCCGCGTGGCCCGAGCGGGAACCCGTGGTCGGGCTGTGGGTGTGGCAGTGCCTGGTCGCCACCGTGCTGCTGTGCTGCCTGGCCGCGCTGGTGCTGGGTGCCGCCGCCGTCTTCCACACCGTGCGCGACCGGGTCTTCGCACCGGCACCGCCCGCCGTCACCGCCGCGTACGACCTCTCCGCCGCCCCGGTCTGGGCCGTCGTCCTCACCGTGCTGCTGGCCTGCGGCGCCGCCTGGACGACGGCGATGCTCGCGCGGGAGATCGCCGAGGCGCGCCGCCGCCGCGGACTGACCCGTGCGCACCTGCGCGAACGCGCCCCCGACCTGCCCGCCGGGCTGCCGGCCGCGCGCGGGCCCATGCTGGTGCTGGAGGACGAGTACCCGGATGCCTGGTGGATGCCGGGCCATCCGCCCCAGCTGGTCGTCACCACCGGCGCCCTGCACCGGCTCACGGACCATCAGCTGGACGCCGTCCTCACCCATGAGCGCAACCACGCCCGCGCCCACCACGACTGGCTGCTGCACCTCTCCACGGCGCTGGCCACCGGTTTCCCGCGCGTCCCCCTCTTCGCCCACTTCTGCGACCAGACCCACCGGCTGGTCGAACTGGCCGCCGACGACACGGCGTCCCGCCGCTGCGGCCACCTCACGACGGCGCTGGCCCTGATCGAGCTGAACCAGCACCGCGGAGTCCTCTCCTGCGCCTCCAGCCGCCGCCTGCTGGGCGAACGCGTCGACCGCCTCCTGGAGCCTCCGCCCCGGCTGCTCCGCAGGCACCGCGCCCTCACGACGACGGTGGCCGCGCTGGTGCCGCTCCTGCCGCTGCTGATCACGTTCGCCCCGGGGCTGACTGCGCTGTCCTGACCTACGGGGTCAACCGCCCCAAGGGCCGGACGACATGGGCCCGCGCGGGTGGCGGCTCTCTCCTGTCCTCGGCCGCCGACGACCCGTCCCGCGAGGGCCGGGTGACCCCCGCCAAGGCGCCGGGCACGCCCGGGGCAGCAGACCACGGGACGAGCCCCGCCGGGACCGGGCCCGGAACCGGCGGTGTCCCGGCCGCCGTCGGCTCGGCTGCCCGGCCCCCTTGGCCGAGCGGGCCGTGGCCGCCCGGCCCGAACCGGCGTGGCAGATACGGGCCGGCGCCGCCGGGGCGCTCGCCGCCACCCGTCCCGACGCGGCGGTCCCGTCCCACTCCAAGGCCCTCCTCACCGCCCCGGACGCCGCTGTGCGCAAGGCAGCCGTCCTGGCGCTGACCCGGCACCGGGCAGCGAGGGGCCCGCACGGCTCTCGCCCCGGCCACGGCGGACTCGGACTCGGTCGCGGACCCGGACGTCAGGACATACGCGGCGCTGGGGCTGTGACGCCGTCCCGGCGCCGCATCACATCCGCCCGCATCACATCCGCCCGGCTCACATCCAGTCGTCCGGCTCCGGCTCCGCGTCCATCTCGGGCCAGTCGTCGTCCCGTGCCTCACCGGTCGCCGGTGCTTCATCCGTCGGCGGTGCGGCGGGGGCCGCGGCCGGGCCGTCCAGCGAGGCCAGCACCCCGAGTACGCCCTCCCCGTACGTCGCCAGCTTCTTCTCCCCGACGCCGCTCACCGTGCCCAGCTCGGCCACCGAGCCGGGCCGGCGGCTGACGATCTCCCGGAGCGTGGCGTCATGGAAGATCACGTACGCCGGAACGCCCTGCTCACGGGCCTGTTCGGCGCGCCAGGTGCGCAGCGCCTCGAAGGCCGGGAGCAGATCGTCGGGCAGCTCGGCCGCAGCGGCCTTGGCCTTGCGGTCGCCCCGGCCGGACGAGGAGGACGTCGAGCGCGCGGTCTCCGGCTTCTTCGGCTCCTTGCGCAGCGGCACCTCGCGCTCCCGCCGCAGCACCGCCCCGCTCGCCTCGGTGAGCACCAGCGTGCCGTACTCCCCCTCGACCGCGAGCAGCCCCTGTGCCAGCAGCTGCCGGATGACGCCCCGCCATTCGCCCTCGGTCAGGTCCGCACCGATGCCGAACACGGACAGCTGGTCGTGATCGAACTGGATCACCTTGGCGGTGCGCTTGCCGAGCAGGATGTCGACGATCTGCACGGCTCCGAACTTCTGGCCCCGCTCCCGCTGCAGCCGGACCACCGTCGACAGCACCTTCTGCGCGGCGACCGTGCCGTCCCAGGTCTCCGGCGGCGTGAGGCAGGTGTCGCAGTTGCCGCAGCCCGCCGGATCGGGGTCCTGGCCGAAGTAGGCGAGCAGTTGGCCGCGGCGGCACTGTGCCGTCTCGCAGAGCGCGAGCATCGAGTCGAGGTGGGCGGCGGCCCGGCGGCGGAAGGCCTCGTCGCCCTCGCCGGACTGGATCAGCTTGCGCTGCTGTATGACGTCGTTCAGCCCGTAGGCCATCCAGGCCGTGGAAGACAGTCCGTCGCGGCCCGCGCGGCCGGTCTCCTGGTAGTAGCCCTCGATCGACTTGGGCAGGTCGAGGTGGGCCACGAACCGTACGTCAGGCTTGTCGATGCCCATGCCGAAGGCGATGGTCGCCACCACGACCAGGCCGTCCTCGCGCAGGAACCGGGACTGGTGCGCCGCGCGCGTACCCCCGTCCAGGCCGGCGTGGTAGGGCACCGCCTCCACGCCGTTGCGGCTCAGAAACTCGGCGGTCTTCTCCACCGAGTTCCGCGAGAGGCAGTACACGATGCCCGCGTCGCCCGCGTGCTCCTGGCGCAGGAAGGCGAGGAGCTGCTTCTTGGGGTCGGCCTTGGGCACGATCCGGTACTGGATGTTGGGCCGGTCGAAGCTCGCCACGAAGTGGCGGGCCTCGGGCATCCTCAGCCGCTGCGTGATCTCCTGGTGTGTGGCATGGGTGGCCGTCGCCGTGAGCGCGATCCGGGGGACGTCGGGCCAGCGCTCGCCCAGGATCGAGAGGGTCAGGTAGTCGGGGCGGAAGTCGTGGCCCCACTGGGACACGCAGTGCGCCTCGTCGATCGCGAACACCGAGATCTTGCCTCGGGACAGCAGGTCCAGGGTGGAGTCCAGACGCAGCCGCTCCGGCGCCAGATACAGCAGGTCGAGCTCGCCCGCCAGGAACTCCGCCTCGACCACGCGCCGCTCGTCGAAGTCCTGGGTGGAGTTGATGAACCCGGCGTTCACACCGAGCGCCCGCAGGGCGTCGACCTGGTCCTGCATCAGCGCGATGAGCGGTGACACGACGATCCCTGTACCCGGTCTGACCAGGGCGGGGATCTGGTAGCACAGCGACTTGCCGCCGCCGGTCGGCATGAGGACCACGGCGTCGCCGCCGGCCACCACATGCTCGATGACCGCTTCCTGCTCACCACGGAAGGCCTCGTACCCGAAGACCCGGTGCAGTGTGGCCAGCGCCTCGCTGTCGGTCGCCCCTGGCATCTCGCTGATCCCGCCCGTCCCGCCCATCGCCGTGCCCCCGTACGTCGTCCCTCGACCACTGCGTCCACGATAGGGCTCCGCACCGACAGTCCCGGAGTTATCCACAGGCTGTCTGGCGCACTGCACGTCAAGGACACGATGGTCGTTCACATGTTCGCGGGAGACCTGCCCGTTTCCGGCCGATAGTCTGAATGGACCGGCGAGACTCCGTCCCACGGGAGCACTGATGAGCGTCGCACCGAAGGCGTCCACGCCCAGCTGGCCGACCCCGCCGGAAGGCGGCTGGACCGCCGACGACCTGGACCGCCTCCCGAATCTTCCTCCGCACACGGAATTGATCGACGGGAGTCTGGTCTTCGTGAGTCCGCAGACCATCTTTCACGAGCGCACCATCGATTTCTTCAAATGGCAGCTCCAGTCGCTGGCACCTGCGGACCTTGAGGTTTTCCGCGAGTTCACCATCGACCTGGACAACCAGAACAGGCCCGAGCCTGACGTGGTCGTCGTACGCGGAGATGCGGTGGAGGATACGAACCAGACCCGGTTCCCGGTCGAGTCCGTCGTCCTGGCCATCGAGGTCGTCTCCGAGGACTCCGTCTCCCGCGGCCGGGAAACCAAGCCGCTGAAGTACGCCCGCGCCAAGATCCCCCACTACTGGCGGGTCGAGAACGAGAAGGGCCGGGCCGTGGTGCACGTCTTCGAGCTCGAGCCCACGACCGGCGCCTACACCGGCACCGGCATCTTCCGCGAGCGCATGAAGCTGGACGTGCCGTTCCCGCTGGACCTGGACCTGACCCGGATCAAGGCACGTCGCGAAAAAGATCAATGACTCCCGCACACGCGGCTGCCCGGCACCCCTGACGGAGGTGCCGGGC
>NZ_JBHYKH010000231.1:0-13606 GCF_042741275.1 Streptomyces sp. NPDC058964 | reverse complement strand
CCCAGCCTGTTGGCTCCGACGGCGCCCACACTGCTCTCCCCGTCAATTTAACGCGGGAGCGACAGACGTGACTCACCGACACACGGCGCCATGATCAGTGCAGCACGGACACCCACGAGGTGACGGTCCGCGACGGCCGCGTCGTGTCGGTCTCCGACACCCCGGGCAGCGGGCCCATCGCCGTGGGCACCACGGTCCTGGTGGGCCGGGAGGCGGGCGCGCGGTGGCTGCGGAAGCTGTCCCCGGGCGAGCGGGTGTCCGTACGGGCCCGGCTGGTGGCGTCCGCGTCCGGAGTCCCGTACCGCTTCGCCCTCGGCGGCTTCCCGGTCCTGCGCCACGGGCGGCCGCTGCCCGGCCTCGACGACGTCACCTCGGCCGTGCGCACCGCCGTGGGCTTCACGGCCGGCGGACGACGGCTGCTGCTGTTCGCGCTGAACGGGGCGGCCGCCTACCGCAGGGGCCTGACGATCTCCGAAGTCGCCGCGCAGATGCGGAAGCTGGGCTCGGCCGACGCCTTCAGCCTGGACGGCGGCGGCTCGTCGACACTGGTCGCCCGCGCGCCGGGCGCGAGTGCCGTGTCGGTCCGCAACCACCCCACCGAAGGGGCGGAGCGCCCCGTGCCGAACGGCATCGGGGTCTTCTCGACACCCTGACGGACCGGGCCCGCAGGCTACGGCCGCAGGCTGCTGACGAGGTCCGCGGTCGCGGTGAGCCCGCTGCTGATGGTGGGCGCCACGCTCGTGCTGGCCAGGTAGAAGCCGAGCAGCATGCAGACCAGGGCGTGGGAGATCTTCAGCGCGCCGTTGCGCATGAAGACCACGGCCAGGATCAGGAGCAGCAGCACCACAGAGATGGAAACGGCCATCGCCAACCTCCTCCGCCACGCCCATTTCGCGGCGTTCGGCCGCAAGTGTGGCGTAGCGGAGGCTTCGTCCGGGCGGCTGACGTGTCCTCCGATCGAGTGGTGTCTGTGCTCGTGGGGTGCCGGACGGCAGGCCTCAGGCCGTGCGGCGGGCGTTCAGGAAGGCCTCATGTACCCCAAGAGCCCCGCCCAGCTGGGGGGGCCTCTCGGTGGTGCGGTCAGGGTGCCTGGAGGTCGACCAGTCCGGCCAGTGCCTCACGGTGGGCGCCCGCCGTGCCGTAGGCGATGGAGTCGGCCTTGGCACGCTTGAGGTACAGGTGGATCGGGTGCTCCCAGGTCATGCCGATACCGGCGTGGAGCTGGAGCGCCTCCTCGGCGGCGTGCACGGCGACGCCCGACGCACAGGCCTGGGCGACGGCCACCGCGATGTCGGTGTCCTCGCCGGTGGACAGCGCGTCGGCGGCATTCCGCGCGGCGGCGCGGAGGCTGACGACCTCCAGCCAGAGCTGGGCGAGCCGGTGCTTGAGCGCCTGGAAGCCGCCGACCTGCCGGTTGAACTGCTTGCGCTCCTTCAGATACCGGACCGTCTCGGTCAAAGCCCATTCCGCCACGCCGAGTTGCTCGGAGGCCAGCAGCCCGGCCCCGGCCCGCAGGGCCCGTCGTACGGCGGGTTCCGCCTCGCCCAGGCGGCGTCCGGCGGCCCCGTCGAGGGTGACGGTGGCGACCGGCCGCGTCAGGTCCAGGGAAGTCTGCGGGGTGATCGTGACGGCGTCGGCGCCGACCGCGTACAGCCCGCCGTCGGCGCCCGGTACCAGCAGTACGTCGGCCGCGGCCGCGTCCGCGATCCCGGTCAGCTCGCCGTGCAGACGGCCGTCTTCGACGCGCACGGTCCTGACGGCGCCGCCCGGCGCGGTGTGCAGGGCGACGGCAAGGGCGCCGATGCTCCGGCCCGCGGCGAGCCGGCCCAGCAGGTCCTCGTCTCCGCAGGTCAGCAGGGCCTCGGTGGCCACGACCGCGCTGGTGAGATACGGCACGGGGGCCACCGCGCGACCCAACTCCTCCAGGACCACGGCGGCTTCGCGATGCGAGGCGCCCTGACCGCCCCGTTCCTCCGGAACCAGGAGTCCGGCCAGGCCCATGCCGTCGGCGAGCGCCTTCCACAGGGCGAGGTCCTGAGGGGCGTCCGACTCGGTGCGGGCGATGACACCGGCCGCGTCGCAGTGGTCCGTGAGCAGGTCGCGGACGGCGGCGCGCAGCGCCTCCTCCTCCTCGGAGTAGAGAAGATCCGGCTGTGTGCTCATCGGGACAGGTCCTTCCACGCGACGTCCTTGTCGGTGCGCGGCTCGGCGGGCAGGCCCAGGACGCGCTCGGCGACGATGTTCAGCAGGACCTCGCTGGTCCCGCCCTCGATGCTGTTGCCCTTGGAGCGGAGGTAGCGGTAGCCGGCGTCGCGGCCGACGAAGTCCACCAGTTCGGGGCGGCGCATGGTCCAGTCGTCGTACAACAGGCCCTCTTCGCCGCGGAGTTCCACCTCCAGGCCGCTGATCTCCTGGTTGAGGCGGGCGAAGGCCAGTTTCATGCCGGCACCCTCGGGACCGGGCTGGCCGACGGCGAGCTGCTGGCGCAGGCGTTCGCCGGTGAGCCGGGCGACCTCGGCCTCGACCCACAGCGTGAGCAGCCGCTGGTGCAGATCGTGGGTGCGCAGCTCCGGACGTTCGCGCCAGGTCCTGGAGACCGGGCCGATCATGCCGCCCTCGCGGGGCAGCCGCATGCCGCCGATGGCGACGCGTTCGTTGTTCAGGGTGGTCTGCGCGACCCGCCAGCCGTCGCCGACCTCGCCGAGGCGGCGGGAGTCGGGGATGCGGACGTCCGTGAGGAAGACCTCGTTGAACTCGGCCTCGCCGGTGATCTGGCGCAGCGGCCGGACCTCGACGCCGGGGTCGGTCATGTCGCAGACGAAGTACGTGATACCGGCGTGCTTGGGCACGTCCGGGTCGGTGCGGGCGATGAGGATGGCCCAGCGGGCGATGTGCGCGCTTGAGGTCCACACCTTCTGCCCGTTGACGACCCAGTCGTCGCCCTCGCGGACCGCGCGGGTGCCGAGCGCGGCCAGGTCGGACCCGGCGCCCGGCTCGCTGAACAGCTGGCACCAGACCTCCTCGCCCGTCCACAGGGGCCTGAGGTAGCGTCGCTTCTGCTCCTCGGTGCCGTAGCGCAGGATCGTCGGCGCGGCCATGCCGAGACCGATTCCGATGCGCCGAGGGTCGTTGTCGGGAGCGCCCGCGGTCTCCAGTTCGGTGTCCACGACGGCCTGGAGGGAGCGCGGGGCACCGAGGCCGCCGAGGCCCTCCGGGTAGTGCACCCAGGCCAGCCCCGCGTCGAAGCGCGCCCTCAGGAAGTCCAGGCGGTCGGTGGCCGCCGGCGGGTGGGCGGCCAGCAACTCGGCCGTACGGCGCTTGAGTTCGGCTTCGTCGGTCATGCGGCGGCTCCGTTCTCCAGCGACGGTACGACGGCGACCCGGCCGGTGGTGACGCCGTCGGCGACCCGCTGCACGGCGGCCGCGGCCCCGTCCAGCGGCACGCGCTCGCTCACCAGCGGCCTGATCGCGCCGCGGGCGGCCAGCTCGGTGAGCTGTTCGTGGCAGTGCTGGACCAGCTTCGGGTTCTTGGTGTTGTACAGGCCCCAGTGCAGGCCGAGGATCGAGTAGTTCTTCACCAGCGCGTGGTTGAGCGCCGGGCTGGGGATGGTGCCGCCGGCGAAGCCCACGACCACGATCCGGCCCTCGAAGGCGACGGCCTTGGCGGACTGCGTGTAGGCCTCGCCGCCGACCGGGTCGTAGATCACGTCGGCACCGCGGCCGCCGGTGGCCTCCTTCACCGCGGCGACCACGTCGTCGCTCTTGCGGTCGATCACCACGTCGCAGCCGAGCTCACGGGCGACCGCCGCCTTCTCGGTGCCGCCCACGACGCCGACGACCGTGGCGCCGGCCGCCTTGCCGAGCTGCACGGCCGCGCTGCCGACCCCTCCGGCGGCGGCGTGCACCAGCAGCGTCTCCCCCGCTTGGAGGCGGGCCCGGCGGTGCAGGCCGAACCAGCCCGTCTGGTAACCGATGTGCAGTGCGGCGGCCTGCGCGTCGTCCAGCGAGTCGGGCGCCGGCAGGACCGCGGCGGCGTCGGCGACGGCGTACTCGGCGAAACCGCCGTACGGCAGCGCGGGGTTGGCGATGACCCGGCGCCCGTCCTCGGTCTCACCGCAGATCTCCACCCCGGGAGTGAACGGCAGCGGCGGGCGCACCTGGTAGTGGCCGCGGCACATCAGCACGTCCGGGAAGTTGATGTTGGCGGCGCGCACCTTCAGCAGAACCTGGCCGTCGGCGGGCGTGGGCCGCTCCACCTCCTGGAGCCGCATCACCTCGCTCGGCTCGCCGTTCTCGTGCACTTGCCATGCCTGCATGCGGTGCCTCCACGGGACTGCTTCGTCTGACCGGGGTCCGTCGCATACTAAGCGGTCGCTTGCCCATCGGGGAACTACCGGGGACCAGTCGCGTCCGTCACGCGCGTTTCGGACGCGCCCGTACGTGCATCCGCTCACCCTGTGGCCCGAACAGGCTCAGGAACTCCACCGGCCCCTCCCCCGTCGATCCGAACCAGTGCGGCACCCGGGTGTCGAACTCGGCCGCCTCGCCCGCCGTCAGCACCACGTCGTGTTCCTGGAGCACGACCCGCAGCCGCCCCGACAGGACATAGAGCCATTCGTACCCCTCATGGGACCGGGGATCGGGCTCCTCCCTGCGCTGCGGCTCCAGCACCTTGAACGCCTGGAGGCCGCCGGGCTGGCGGGTGAGCGGCCAGTGGGTGCGCCCGTGCCGCACGATCGGCTCGGCCCTCACCCGCGGATCGCCGACCGGCGGGGCGCCGACCAGTTCGTCCAGCGGCACCTGGTGGGCCTGCGCGATCGGCAGCAGCAGTTCCAGGCTGGGTCTGCGCAGTCCGGACTCCAGCCGGGAGAGCGTGCTGACGGAGATGCCGGTCGCCTCGGACAGCGCCGCGAGGGTCACCTCCCGCTCCTTCCGGATCCGCCGCAGCCTCGGTCCCACACCCGCGAGAACATCGTCGGTACTCATGACCGTATTGCAGATTCGGCAAACATGTTTGTCAATCCGGCAGCGCCCAGGTCACCTTCTCGGTGGAGGTGGTCACCCATGACCGAGCACACCGGGAACGCCGGGAACCGCGAGCACGGCGGGAGCGCCGAGGGCACGGAGAGGTACGAGGTCGTCGTCATCGGGGGCGGCGCGGCGGGTCTGTCCGCCGCACTGGTACTGGGCCGGGCCCGGCGCCGCACGCTGGTCGTCGACGCGGGCGAGCCGCGCAACGCGGCCGCCGCACACATGCAGGGCTACCTGTCACGGGACGGCATGCCGCCGCAGGAGTTCCTCGCCGTGGGCCGCGAGGAGATCGCGCGGTACGGCGTCGAGCTGGTCCGGGACCGGGCCGTCGACGTGACCGGGGACGACGGCTTCACCGTGCTGCTCGCCAGCGGCCGGACCGTACGCGCCCGGCAGCTGGTCGTGGCCACCGGCCTGAAGGACGAGCTCCCGGCGGTCGCGGGCCTCGCCGGGCGCTACGGCCGCGATGTGCTGCACTGCCCCTACTGCCACGGCTGGGAGGTGCGCGACCGGGCGTTCGGCGTGCTCGCCACCACCGCGATGAGCGTCCACCAGGCGCTGATGGTGACCCAGTGGTCCAAGGACGTGACCCTCTTCCTGCACCGGGTCGCCGACGAGGAGCTCACGGACGACGACCGGCGCAGGCTGGCGGTGGCCGGGGTCACCGTGGTGCCGGGGGAGGTAACGGAGGTGCTCGTCGAGGAGGACCGGCTCACCGGGGTCCGGCGCGCGGACGGGACGGCGTACGAGCGCGAGGTGCTGTTCGTGGCGCCGCGCGCCGTACCGCGCACGGATCTCCTGGCCCGGCTGGGCGCCGAGATGCGCGAGACGCCGTTCGGCACGTACCCGGTGATCGACGAGCGGGGTCTGACGACCGTCCCCGGCCTGTGGGCGGCGGGCAACGCGAGCGGTTTCGCCGAGCAGGTGGTGAACGCGGCCAGCCGGGGCTACCGGGCGGGCGCCGCGATCAACGGGGAGCTGCTCTTCGCCGATCTCGACGCGTCGGTGCGGGTGTAGTCCCGGGGCCCGCGTAGCACCATGGCTGCATGCTGCTGACCCGGCTCGCCCATGTGTCCCGGCAGGTCGCCGCCACCGCGGCGCGGTCCCGGAAGACCGCCCTGCTCGCGGAGCTGTTCCGGGACGCGGAGGCGGACGACGTGCCGATCGTGATCCCGTATCTCGCGGGACGGCTGCCGCAGGGGCGGCTCGGCATCGGCTGGAAGGTGCTGAGCCGCCGGGTCCCTCCGGCCGCGGAGCCCTCGCTCACGGTCCGTGAGGTCGACGCCCGGCTCACCGAGCTCGGCAAGGTCGCCGGGCCCGGCTCACAGGCGGAGCGAACCCGGCTGGTCGGCGAGTTGATGGAGGCGGCCACCGAGGACGAGCAGCGCTTCCTGTCCGGTCTGCTCACCGGCGAGGTGCGCCAGGGTGCCCTGGACGCCCTGGCCGTGGACGGGCTCGCCGAGGCGACCGGCGCGGACGCGGCGGACGTGCGGCGGGCGGTGATGCTCGCCGGTTCGCTGCAGGCGGTGGCCCAGGCCCTGCTGGCCGACGGCCCGGCGGCCCTCGACCGGTTCCGGCTCACGGTCGGCCGCCCGGTCCAGCCGATGCTGGCGCAGACCGCCTCCTCGGTGGCGCAGGCGGTGGGGAAGCTGGGCTCGTGCGCGGTCGAGGAGAAGCTGGACGGCATCCGGGTGCAGGTCCACCGGGACGGCGACACGGTACGGATCCACACCCGCACCCTCGAGGACATCACCGACCGGCTGCCCGAAGTGACCGCCGCCGTCCTGGAGCTGAGGGGCGAGCGGTTCGTCCTGGACGGCGAGGTGATCTCCTTCGGCGCGGACGGCCGGCCCCGCACCTTCCAGGAGACCGCGGGCCGGGTGGGGTCACGCGTGGACGTGTCGAGGGCCGCCCGGGAGATCCCGGTCTCCCCGGTCTTCTTCGACATGCTCGCGGTCGGCGACCGCCAGCTGCTCGACCTGCCGTTCGCGCAGCGGCACGTGGAACTGGCGCGACTGGTGCCCGAGCCGATGCGGGTGCGGCGGACCCTGGTGTCCGGCCCCGAGGACGTGCCGGAGGCGGAGGAGTTCCTCGCCACGGCCCTCGGCCGCGGCCACGAGGGGGTGGTGGTCAAGGCCCTGGACGCCGCCTACAGCGCGGGCAGACGCGGCGCCTCCTGGCTGAAGGTCAAGCCCGTGCACACCCTCGACCTGGTCGTCCTGGCCGCCGAACGGGGCCACGGCCGCCGCACCGGCAAGCTCTCCAACCTCCACCTGGGCGCCCGCAACCCGGACGGGACCTTCGCCATGCTCGGCAAGACCTTCAAGGGCCTGACCGACGCGATGCTCACCTGGCAGACCGAGCGGCTTTGGGAACTCGCCGTCGAGGACGACGGCTGGGTGCTGACCGTACGCCCCGAACTCGTCGTCGAGATCGCCTACGACGGACTGCAGCGCTCCTCCCGTTACCCGGCGGGCGTCACGCTGCGCTTCGCGCGCGTGGTCCGCTACCGGGAGGACAAGCGGCCGGAGGAGGCCGACACCGTGCAGACACTGCTGGCCGCCCACCCGGAGGTGAGGCCTTGAAGGAGAAGCGGAGCGCCGGACTGCTGCTGTTCCGGCACACCGAAGACGGTCTGGAGGTGCTGCTCGGCCACATGGGCGGCCCCTTCTTCGCGAAGAAGGACGCGGGGGCGTGGACGGTCCCCAAGGGTGAGTACGAGCCCGGTGAGACCGCCTGGGACGCGGCCCGCCGGGAATTCCGGGAGGAACTCGGACTGCCGCCGCCCGACGGGGAGGCCGTAGCGCTCGGCGAGGTCCGGCAGACCAACGGCAAGATCGTCACGGCGTGGGCGGTCGAGGCGGACCTGGACCCGGAGACGGTCGATCCGGGCACGTTCACGATGGAGTGGCCGCCGCGGTCGGGGCGGGTCCAGGAGTTCCCCGAGCTGGACCGGGTGGAGTGGTTCGGCCTGGACCGGGCACACGCGCTGATCATCCGGGCGCAGGCCGCCTTCCTGGACCGGTTGGCGGAGCACTCGGCCGAGTAGCGGACACACGCGTTGCGGCGGTCACCACCGCGCGGGAAGGTCGAAGCAAGCCCGCTCCCAGGGAGGTCAGCCATGCCCATCGCAACGGTCAACCCGGCGAACGGCGAGACGCTCGAGACGTACGAGGCCATGGGCGAGGAGGAGATCGAGCGCCGGCTCCAGCTCGCGGAGGCCACGTTCCGCACGTACCGGATGAGCCGCTTCGTCGACCGTGGGCGTCTCCTCCTCCAGGCCGCCGATCACCTGGAGCGGGACCAGGAGGAGATCGCGCGGATCATGACCATCGAGATGGGCAAGCCGATCTCCCAGGCCCGTGCGGAGGCCGCCAAGTGCACCAAGGCGATGCGCTGGTACGCGGAGCACGCCGAGGCGCTGCTCGCGGACGAGGAGCCCGCCGAGTCCGACGTGAAGGACTCCGGGGCCTCCCGGGTCCGGGTGCGCTACCGGCCGCTCGGGCCGGTGCTCGCCGTGATGCCGTGGAACTTTCCGCTGTGGCAGGTGATCCGCTTCGCGGCGCCGGCCCTGATGGCGGGCAACGTGGGGCTGCTCAAGCACGCCTCCAACGTTCCGCAGACCGCCCTCTATCTGGAGGACCTCTTCCATCGCGCGGGCTTCACCGAGGGCTGCTTCCAGACTCTGCTGATCGGCGCGGGCGCGGTCGACGACGTCCTGCGGGACGAGCGCGTGCGCGCGGCGACCCTCACCGGCAGCGAGCCGGCGGGCCGGGCGGTCGCCTCCACCGCCGGGGAGATGATCAAGAAGACGGTGCTGGAGCTGGGCGGCAGCGACCCGTTCGTCGTCATGCCGTCGGCCGACATCGACCGGGCGGCCCGGGTCGCGGTGACCGCGCGGGTGCAGAACAACGGTCAGTCCTGCATCGCCGCCAAGCGGTTCATCGTGCACACGGACGTGTACGACGCCTTCGCGGAGCGCTTCGTCGAGGGCATGAAGGCCCTCAAGGTCGGCGACCCGATGCAGGACGACACCGAGGTCGGACCGCTCTCCAGCGAGCAGGGACGGGCCGACCTGGAGGAGCTGGTCGACGACGCCAGGCGCAGCGGGGCGTCCGTGCTGTGCGGCGGCCGGCGCCCGGACTGGCCCGGCTGGTACTACCCGCCGACCGTCCTGGCCGGTATCACCCGCGGGATGCGGATCCACCGCGAGGAGGCGTTCGGGCCGGTCGCCACGCTGTACCGGGCCGGTGACCTGGACGAGGCCGTGCTGATCGCCAACGACTCGCCGTTCGGGCTGAGTTCGAACGTGTGGACGCGGGACGAGGCCGAGGTCGACCGGTTCGTACGGGATCTGGAGGCGGGGGCCGTGTACTTCAACGGGATGACCGCGTCGCATCCGGCGTTTCCGTTCGGTGGTGTGAAGCGCTCCGGGTACGGGCGTGAGCTGTCCGGGCACGGGATCCGCGAGTTCTGCAACATCACCACTGTTTGGCAGGGTGCGTGACGGTTCCGCGGCTACGATCCCGATTGTGAACCGCGAAGTGACTCTGCCTCTGATCGTCGACGACCGCGGTACCTTGCAGGTGGCCGCGTCCGACGTGAGCAAGCTGCTCCGCACGGTGGGCGGCAGGTGGCTGCACCTTGTCGAGGCCGGGCAGGAGGGGCTCGACGAGGACACCGTGGCCGCGCTGACGATCGAGCTCGCGAAGCTGGCCGACCGGATCGACGTGGCGTGCATCGCGCACAGCAGCGGGGCGCCGTAGGCCGCTTCAGGACAGGGCGGCGAGCGTGTCCCGGAACACCGCCTCGTAGGGCTGGAGCAGACCTCCGTAGGTGTGTGCGAGTTTCTCCTCCAGGCCTCCCACGTCCAGGGCGGCCCGGACCGCCGCCGTCGCCCTCCGGTCCAGCTCCGGTGACGGTTCGGCGAAGAAGCCGAAGAAGGCCAGGCCTCGTCCGGGAAGCCGTAGTGGCGCCGCAGGGCATCCCCGATCCGCGCGCAACAGCCGCCCCACGCCGCGAAGTTGGCCGTCAGGGCGAGGACCGTTTCGGACGGTGAGCCGTTGAGCGCGAGCCAGGCGACACAGGCGGGGTAGGCCTGGCAGCCCGGCAGGGGTCGTGGGAGCGGATCCGTCCCTCGTCGAGACCGCAGGCCGCGGCGAACGCCGGGAGACGGGCGCCCGCCAGCTCCTCCCCCTCGGCGAGGAAGCCGAAGAGGGCGGCCGTCTGCGGCTGTTCGGCCGAGCGTTGCGCCAGATGCAGGAAGGACCGGTGGTCGGCGGCGGTCACCCAGCGCTGCTCCAGGGCGAGGGCGGCCGGCGTCCCGCGGCTCGCCGCACCGTCCGCGATCAGCGGGACGAGTGGGTTGGCCTGCGGATCCGGGGCGAGTCCGCGGGTCGTGACGGCCAGAAGTTCGGCGGCTGTGGGGGGCATCGGGTCATCCGTTGGGTCGTCCGGGCACTGATCCGCCCCTTACCCGCCGTCCCCGGTTCGGAGTAATCCGGCGAGAGATCGTCGCCCCGTCGGGTGAACCTGGGTGGACCACCTTCTGACCGGGGGGCGAAGGCCCTCCGGACGGCGAAAGCAGGGACGGCTCATGGCTACTTTGTGCAGACCCTCGGTGTCCGTACCAGAACACGTGATCACGATGGAGGAGACGCTGGACCTGGCGCGCGAGCACCACGCGGACCACCCCCAGCTCCCGCTGGCCCTCCGGCTGATCGAGAACACGGGCGTCCGCACCCGGCACATCGTGCAGCCCATCGAGGAGACCCTCAAGCACCCCGGCTTCCAGGAGCGCAACAAGCTGTACGAGGCCGAGGCCAAGGCCCGCGTGCCGGCGGTGATCCAGCGGGCGCTGGACGACGCGGAACTCCTCACCTCGGACGTGGATGTCATCATCTACGTGTCGTGCACGGGCTTCATGATGCCCTCGCTGACCGCGTGGCTCATCAACGAGATGGACTTCCCCAGCACCACCCGGCAGCTCCCGATAGCCCAGCTGGGCTGCGCGGCCGGCGGTGCGGCCATCAACCGGGCGCACGACTTCTGCACGGCCTACCCGGAGGCCAACGCGCTGATCGTGGCCTGCGAGTTCTGCTCGCTGTGCTACCAGCCCACCGACCTCGGCGTCGGCTCGCTGCTCTCCAACGGCCTGTTCGGCGACGGCATCGCGGCGGCCGTGGTCCGCGGACGCGGCGGCACGGGCGTCAGGCTGGAGCGCAACGGCTCGTACCTGATCCCGAAGACGGAGGACTGGATCGCGTACGACGTCCGGGAGACCGGGTTCCACTTCCTGCTGGACAAGCGGGTCCCCACGACCATGGAGCCGCTCGCCCCGGCGCTCCAGGACCTGGCCGGTACTCACGGCTGGGACGCGGCCGACCTGGACTTCTACATCATCCACGCGGGCGGGCCCCGAATACTCGACGACCTCAGCAAGTTCCTGCAGGTCGACCCGCACGCGTTCCGGTTCAGCCGGGCCACACTCACCGAGTACGGCAACATCGCCAGCGCCGTCGTGCTGGACGCGCTGCGCCGGCTCTTCGAGGAGGGCGGTGCCGAGGACCGGGCGCGCGGGCTGCTCGCCGGGTTCGGCCCCGGCATCACCGCCGAGATGACGGTGGGCCGCTGGGTCCACCCGAACTGAAGAGGCGCGATGATCGACGAGACGCGCTCCGGGATCCAGCCCCCCGTCCGGCACTGGCCGGCGGTCGACCTGACCGGGGTGAACTTCGATCCGGTGCTGACCGAGCTGATGCGCGAGAGCCCGGTCACCCGTATCGAACTGCCCAACGGGGAGGGCTGGGCCTGGCTGCTCACCCGGTACGACGACGTGCGCACGGTGACCAACGACCCCCGGTTCAGCCGCGAGGCGGTCATGGACCACCCGGTCACCCGGCTCGCCCCGCACTTCATCCCGACGCGTGGCGCAGTCGGCTTCCTGGATCCGCCGGACCAGACCCGGCTGCGCCGCGCGGTCGCCCCCGCGTTCACCGCGAAGGGAGTGGAACGGGTCCGCGAGAAGGCCAGGGACATGCTCGGCGAACTGGTCGACGAGCTCGTCAGGGACGGTCCGCCCGCCGACCTGACGGCGGCGGTCCTCGGGCCCTTCCCCATCGCGGTGATCTGCGAGCTGATGGGCGTCCCGGCGGCCGACCGGCACAGCATGCACGACTGGACCCAGCGCATCCTGTCCTCCTCGTACGGCAGGGAGGTCAGCGAGAAGGCGAAGAACGAGATGGGCGCGTACTTCTCCGACCTCGTCGGGCGGCGCGAGGGAAGTACCGCCGAGGACGTCACCTCACTGCTCGGCGCCGCCGTGGGCCGTGGCGAGGTGACGCCCGAGGAGGCCGTGGGGCTCGCGGTGCTGCTGCAGATCGGCGGCGAGGCGGTCACCAACAACAGCGGACAGATGTTCTACCTGTTGATGACCCGGCCCGATCTCGTCGAACGGCTGCGCGAGGAACCGGAGAGCAGGCCGAAGGCCATCGACGAACTGCTGCGGTACATCCCGCACCGCAACGCCGTCGGGCTGTCCCGGATCGCCACCGAGAACGTGGTGATCCGGGGGGTGCTGATCCGGGCGGGCGATCCGGTCTACGTCTCCTACCTGGCCGCGAACCGCGACCCGGAGGTCTTCCCGGATCCGGAGACGATCGACTTCGCCCGCGCCCCGAACCCCCATGTGTCGTTCGGCTTCGGCCCGCACTACTGCCCGGGCGCCCAGCTCGCCCGGCTGGAGTCCGAGCTGCTGGTCGACACGCTGCTGGACCGGCTGCCCGGACTGAGGCTGGCCGTGCCATCCGACCAGGTGCCCTTCAGGAAGGGCGCGTTGATCCGCGGGCCCGAGGCCCTTCCCGTGACGTGGTGAGCTGCCCATGACGACGACCGAAGGACTGGCGGTACCGGAGCCCCAGGAGGCGGCGCGGTCCGAAGGACTGCTCGTGCCACCGGGCCACGGCCGCGTGGTGCAAACACCCGCCCAGCGCGTGACGTTCAAGGTGACCGGCACGCACTCGCGGATGGCCTCCACCTTCGAGGTGGAGGTCCCGCCGGGCTTCGACGTCGGTGCCCATGTGCACACGCGCAGTGAGGAGTTGTTCTATGTGCTCGAGGGCGAGCTGGACGTCCTCGCCTTCGAGCCGCGTGTCCGGACTCCCGACAACTGGCAGAAGTGGGAGTCGAGTTCGGGCAGCCGCGTGGTACGGGCGACTCCCGGAACGGTCATCGTCGTACCCCCCGGCTGCCCGCACGCCTTCGCCAACCCGACGGACGAATCCGCGAAGATGTTCTTCCAGGCCTCTCCCCCGCCCGATCACGAGCGGTACTTCGAGGAGCTGCTGGAGATCCTGGGGAGCGGGGGGCCGCCGGACCACCAGGCGATCGAGGACCTGCGCCGGCGCTACGACATCGAGCAGCTCACACCTCTGCGCCACGGCGAGCAGGCCGGGCCCCCACAGCGCTAGCTCCTGCCGCCAAATCCCCGTCGTCCGCCCGAAGGGCGGGCCCGGCGGCGGCATCGGGGTCCCCAGCTCGTGCGAGGCCGTGATGTCGGGGGAGCGGGCTGTCGGCAT
>NZ_JBHYKH010000230.1:0-13613 GCF_042741275.1 Streptomyces sp. NPDC058964 | reverse complement strand
CACACCCCCCACCCTCAACCCCGATTTTGTTCATTGTGTGGGGGGGTGGGTTTTGTTTAACCGACACTGGTCCCACCCCGCCGGGCGCGCCGGGGGGGGGGGGGCCGCCCACACGCGGGCGCCCCCCCGGTCGCCGCCCGCGACCGGGGACCTGGTGCTGGACGCCGTCCGGCACGGTGCCACCGTGCGCGGCACCCGTATCGACCTGACCCCGACCGAGTTCCGGCTGCTGGGGGCGCTCACGGCGGCGGCCGGGGACATCGTGCGCCGCCGCGAGCTGGTCCGGGCCGGCTGGCCCGAGGGCGCGCACGTCAGCGACAACACGCTGGATCAGTATCTGACCCGGCTGCGGCGCAAACTGCGCGCGGCGGACAGCGGCCTGACGATCGGCACCGTCCGCGGGATCGGCCACCGGCTCGTATGAGGTCCCCGCTCCGGCTCGCACCGCTGCGGCCCACCCGGCTCCGCCTGGCCCCACGCACCCTGCGTGGCCGGCTGTCCCTGATCGCGCTGAGTACCGCCACCCTCCTGATGCTGGTCCTCACCACGGTCTTCAACATCGTGGTCCGGCACCGCCTGCAGCACGAGGCCGACGACGAGCTGCGCGCCCGGGCCGCGGCGGTCGCCACCACCGTGGACACGCACGGCGGGCGGGTGCGGGTCCTGGGGACCTCCAACGACCGGCTCCTCGACACCAACGTGTGGATCTACGCGGGGCCCCGGCTCCTGGAGGGACCGCCGTCCGCGGAACGCAGCGGCGCCCTGACCCGGGTGGCGGGCGCGCTCGCCGCCCGTGGCGGGCGCGGCTGCGCCACCGTCGGCGGGCACGACCCCGTCCGGCTGTGCGCCGAGCCGGTGGGCGACGCGGGAGTCCCGGCCGCCGTGGTGACGGCGCTCGATCTCTCGCCGTACCGGAGTTCGGCCGACACGCTGCTGCTCGGCTCCTTCGCCCTGGACACGGTGATGCTGACCTGCACCTACGGGCTGACCCGGCTGGCGGTCGGCCGGGCGCTGCGGCCCGTGCGGACGATGACGGACCAGGCGACGCAGTGGAGCGCCGTGGCCTCCGAGGAGCGCTTCGGAAGTGCGGGGCGCCCGGCCGAACTCGCCCGGCTGGGTGCCTCGCTGGATGCCCTGCTGGACCGTATCCGGGCGGTGCTGCGGCACGAACGGCAGCTGACCGGTGAGCTGTCGCACGAGCTGCGCACCCCGCTGAGCCGGATCGTCGCCGAGCTGGACTGGTGGCGGTCCCGGCCGCGTTCGCAGGCGGAGACCCGCGCCACGCACGAGGTGATCGCCGAGGCCGCCCAGTCGATGCGCACGATATGCGACACGCTGCTGAACGAGGCACGCGACGGCGTGCCCACGGCACCGGGGACGGTGGACGTACTGCCCGTCCTGAACCGCCTCGCCGGGGGCCCGGACGCGACCGGTGGGGCGCGGATCACCGTCACCGCCGAGGACCCCTCCCTGCAGGCCGGAGTGCGGCCCGAGCTCCTCGAACGCATCGTCAGCCCGCTCCTGGCCAACGCCCTGCGCTACGCGCGGGCGGACGTGACGGTCACCGCGTGCCGGCCGGCGGGCGGGGCGGTGTACGTGGACGTCACGGACGACGGCCCCGGCGTACCGGAGTCGTTCGCCGGTCGGTTGTTCGAGCCGGGCCGACGTGCCGACCCCGGGGACGGGCACGGCGGAGCGGGCCTCGGGCTGCCGCTAGCGCGGCGTCTGGCCCGCTCCGTCGGCGGTGAGGTGTCCTACGATCCCGGGCACGCGCCGGGAGCGCGGTTCGTGGTGACGCTGCCCCCCGGATAGCCCTGCTGCCCCGGCGTTGCGCCGGCCGCTGCCGATGCTGAGCGCGCTGACCGGTGGTGACGGCCGGACGGGAAACGCCGTGCCGATCACAGGGCCCTGCGGCGGATCAGCACCCCGAGCACCAGCAGGCTCGGGAGCAGCGGCAGCCACACGGTCAGGAGGCGGTAACCGAGCACCACGGACGCGGCCGCGGCGGACGGGGCTCCGGAGGCGGTGAGCGCGAGGCCGAGCGCGGCGTCGAGGGAGCCGAGGCCGCCCGGGGTGGGCAGCAGGGCGGCGGCACTGCTGGCGGCGAGGTACAGCAGCGCCACGCGGACCGGCGCCAGGGGCAGTGCGACGGCCTGGGTGACGGCGATGAGCACCAGGGAGTGGAACGCGGTGAAGGCGAGCGATCCGCCCCACAGGGCGGCCGCGCGCCGCGGATGCGCGTGCACGGCGCGGATGTCGGCGAGTACGACGGCGAGGGCGCGTCGGCAGCGGGGCCACAGCGGACTGTTGAGCAGGAGGATCACGAGCCCGATGACGGCGGCTGGGGCGAGGAGCGCGGCCGGCCCGACGTGCGGGATCCGCAGCAGGCCGGTGCAGGCCGGTGCGAGCGCCGCGATCAGCACCCCGCGGACCACGGCTCCCGCGCCGGCCTTGACGGCGAGGGCGCTGGCCGAACGTCCCGCGGTGAGCCCGCAGCGCATCAGGAACCGCAGGTTCACGGCGCCCGCGCCGAGCCCGGCGGGCAGTATGTGGTTGGCGGCGGAGGCGGCGAACTGCGAGGCCACCAGGCGTCCGCCCGGCAGCCGTGAGCCGACCGCGCCCTGCTGGGCGAGCGCGGAGGACACCCAGGTCGCGGCCGCGGCGGTCGCGGCCACCAGCAGCCAGCCCTGGTCGGCGACGGCGAGCCGCACGGCCCCGGTGTGCAGCGTCGGCCAGTGCCTCAGGGCCAGATAGACCGCGCACATCAGGACGGCGAGGCAGACGGCGCCGTGCCAGTAGGCCCGGCGGCGGCCCAGGACGGGCGTGATGTCCGTCGGGGCGCTCATGAACCCGCTGCCGGCACGGTGTAGTAGAGACGCAGCCCGCCGACGCGCCTGGACTGCCAGTCACGGGCGTACGCGGGTGGGCGGGAGCCCGCGGTGACGAGTGTGCCGACCGGTGTGCGGCGCGCGGTCCGCGTGATGACCGCAGCCGTGGTGTTGGCGTTGTGGCCCGCGGTCGCGGCGGAGGAACAGCCCGCGTAGAACCCGATCGGGATCGCCTCGTGCCCGGTGAGCAGGCAGGACGGGCGGACGCCCAGGCGGTGCAGTTCGTCCGCGGTGCGGGCCCAGGCGCGGTGGGAGGCCGTGGTCCGGTCGACGGTGGCCTCCAGCACGGCGTACTGGACCGCCAGATGCCCGGCGAGGCCGAGTGCGGCCAGGGTCACGGCCACGGGCCGCCAGGCCCGGCCGGGCGCGGACACGAGGTGGACGAGTGCGTCGGCCACCGGGAGGGCGAGCAGGGCGTAGGCGGGCAGCAGGAAGCGGGGCGCCGCGTAGCCGATCAGGAAGAGATACGGGAAGGCGGCCGTCGCCCCGCAGGCCAGCGGCACCAGGGTGGTGACGGTGCGTCGCGCCCGGACCGCCACCACCAGGCCGAACACGGCGAGCAGGGGCAGGGCGAGCCACCAGAGGGTGAGCACAGGGTCGGGCATCGCTCCGGTGCAGGGGCGGCACAGGACCCGTCCGCCCAGGCTGCGCAGCTGGTCGGCGACGGCGAAGTGCCAGCCGAGGCCGCCCTGGATGGCGGAGCCGTCGGACAGCCGCTGCCCGAGGCCTCCGTAGGCGGCGTACGCCTCGATCACCCACTCCCCGGCGCCGGCCGCGAGTCCGGCCAGGAGGGCGGTGAGCGGGCGCCAGTGGCGGCGGTACAGCGCGAGGCCGAGCAGGGGCAGGGTCGCCCAGACCGCGTCGGTCGGCCGCATCAGGGTCATCAGCGCCCCGCTCGCGGCCGCCCCCCACAGAGCCGCCCTGCCGGAGCGGCCGGATCGGGCCCGCAGGAAGCAGGCCGCGGAGGTGAGCGCGCCGACGGCGACCCAGTAGTTGGGCATGGCCTGCGGACCGTAGAAGAGCGTCACCCAGAGCGTGGCGAACAGGGCGCCCGCCAGGGCCAGTACGCGGACCGGGAACAGACCGCGCCAGGCGCGCAGTGCGAGGAAGAGGGCGAGACCGGACAGCACGGCGAGGTAGACCCGCAGCAGGGGCGTGGACGACGACCAGGCGGTGACGGGTGCCACGAGCAGGGAGATGCCGCGGGCGCGGGGGGCGCTGAAGAAGGCCGCCGGGGCGTGCCCGCTGATCTGGCTGACGTACACGGCCTCGTCCCAGCCGAGGCCCATCCCGGGGCGGACGAGGAGGACCTGCGCCAGTGTGAAGACGCCCGCGACGGCCGCCAGTGGCCCGTCGGCGCGGGAGCGTCGGGCGCCTTCGGCCCCGGGCCGCGCTCCGCGACGGCGGGCTCCGGCGAGTGTGGCGTGCGCGCTGCCGACCATTGTCCACCCCTCCACCCCTACAGCTTGTAGGGGTTGCGCCACCCTACATCATGTAGTGCCAAGGATGGGACTCTCTGGAGAAACACGGTCAAACTAACCCTCATCGCAGGCGTGTACCGCATGGGTACGGCCATGCGAATGACGGCCCTACGCGCTGTAAGGTTGGGGCATGGCTGGCACAGGGTCCCGCGGAAGGGCGGAGCGGCGCAGCGCCGGGGCGTTGGAGAGCGAGGTGCTGGCCACACTCTGGGCCACCGAGCGACCGCTGACGCCCGCCGAGATCCAGGCCGAGCTCGACGGCGGGCTCGCCTACAACACGGTGCACACCATCCTCAAGAGGCTGTACGACAAGGGCCTTGTGCTGCGTGACGCGGACGGGCGGCGCGGTGCGTACCGGCCCGCCAAGAACGCGGCCGAGCTGACCGCCGAGGCCATGCACGAGGCCCTCGACCGCGGCCCCGACCCGATCGCCGCGTTGCAGCAGTTCGTGTCCGGGCTGAGCCACGAGGAGGAGCGGGCGCTGCGCGACCTGCTCGGCACAGGCGACGGCGCATGAAGTACGACGTCTACACCCCGCTGCTGCTGTCCCTGCTGCTCGCCGTGGTCAGCCCGGTGATCGGCGGACGGATGGCCCCCGCGCTCGCCGCGCGCGTGCTCACCTCCGCCGCCGTCCTGACCGCCGCGGCCACCACCTGGTCCCTGATCCTGCTGGCCACCGCCCTGGTCGGGGACGCGCCGCCGGTGGTCCGCGAAGCCCGCGAGGACGGGCACCCGCTGACCGATCCGGTGCCCGAGGTGATCGGGATCGCCGCGTGTCTGGCCCTGGCCGTCGTCTGCCGGCGTGTCCACCGGGCGCTGCGCGCGCAGTTCCGCACCCGGCGGGCACTGCACCGGCTGTGCGCGGGGCACCCGGCGGACACCGAACTGATCGTCGCCGCCTCTCCGCTCCCGCAGGCCTTCGCCATCCCCGGCCGCCCGGGGCGGATCCTGGTCACCTCCGCCATGCTGGGCGCGCTCCAGCCGGCCGAGCGCCGGGTCCTGCTCGCCCACGAACGCGCCCATCTGACACACCGGCACGGCCTCCTGGTGACCGCGGCCACACTCGCCGCCACCGCGAACCCGCTGCTCGCGCCGGTCCGCACCACCGTGACCTTCCTCGTGGAACGCTGGGCCGACGAACGGGCGGCGGACGCCGTCGGGGACCGGACGGCCACCGCCCGTGCCCTGGCCCGCGCCGCGCTCACCGCGCGCCGGCCCCGGCCCGCGTGCGCGCTGAACTTCACCGAGCGTGCCGTCACCCGCCGCATCGCGGCCCTCCAGACGTCCCCGCCGCCACGCCTGTGGTCCGCCGCCGTGGCCGTACTCGCCCTGGGCGCCCTCCCGGCGCTGCTCGCCGCCGACGCCACGAACGATCTGTACCAGTTGCTGGCGGGCGTGCTGACCTGACCCGGTACCCCATGGACCGGAACCGCCGGTCAACCGGTGTTGGGGGCCCGATGCGGTGGCTGCTCGGGAACCGGGCGCGGGATCACCGGGGGCACGGCACGCACCACGGGGCCGTCGGGGCCGAGCGTGACCGGCTCGCCGTGGTGACGGATGGTCAGCGCCGCACCGTCGACGAGCGTGTACACGGCCTTGTCGGCCTCGATCTCCACCCGCAGGCGACGGCCGAGGAACTGCAGGCTGAAGGCCACCCGCCGGAACCTCTCCGGCAGCCGCGGGGCGAACCGCAGCCCGTCGCCCGACCTGCGCATCCCGCCGAAGCCCGCCACCAGCACCATCCAGGTGCCGGCCAGGGACGCGATGTGCAGTCCGTCCCGGGTGTTGTGCTCCAGGTCCTCCAGGTCCATCAGCGCGGCCTCTGCCGCGTAGTCGTGGGCGAGCCGCAGATGGCCCGCCTGTGCGGCGATGACCCCCTGGCAGCACGCGGACAGGGACGAGTCCCGGACGGTCAGGGGCTCGTAGTAGGCGAAGTTGCGGGCGACGTGCTCGTCGTCGAAGAACCCGTCACTGGTGTACATGGCCAGCACCAGGTCGGCCTGTTTGACGACCTGCTTGCGGTAGAGGTCGAAGTAGGGAAAGTGCAGCAGCAGCGGGTACTGGTCCTCGCGCGTGCCGGTGAAGTCCCAGCGCTGGTAGCGGGTGAACCCGGCGTGCTGCTCGTGGACGCCGAGTTCGCGGTTGTAGGGGACGTGCACGGCCTCGGCTGCGTCCCGCCAGGCCGCGCTCTCCTCCTCGTCCACGCCGAGCCGGTCGGCCTCGCGCGGATACCGTGACACGGCGTCGGCCGCCGCGAGCAGGTTCGCCCGCGCCATCAGGTTGGTGTACGTGTTGTCGTCCGCGATCGCGCTGTACTCGTCGGGCCCGGTGACGCCGTCGATGTGGAAGACGCCGTGGTGGTCGTGGTGGCCCAGCGACCGCCACAGGCGGGCCGTCTCGACCAGCAGCTCCACGCCGGCCTCGCGCTCGAAGTCCGTGTCCCCCGTGGCCGCGACGTAACGGATGACGGCGTCGGCTATGTCGGCGTTGACATGGAAGGCCGCGGTGCCGGCCGGCCAGTACGCCGACCCTTCCGAGCCCTCGATGGTCCGCCAGGGGAACGCGGCTCCGTCCAGGCCGAGCTGGGTCGCCCGCTCCCGGGCCGCGGGAAGGGTGTTGTACCGCCAGCGCAGCGCCTCGGCGACGGTGGCGGGGGCGGTGTAGGTGAGGACCGGGAGCACGAACATCTCGGTGTCCCAGAACGCGTGGCCGTCGTATCCGGAGCCGGTCAGCCCCTTGGCGGGGATCGCGCGCTGTTCGGCGCGCGCCCCGGCCTGCAGGACGTGGAACAGGGCGAAGCGGACGGCCTGCTGGATCTCCTCGTCGCCGTCGACCTCGATGTCCGCACGGGCCCAGAAGTCGTCGAGATAGGTACGCTGCCCGTCGAGGAGACCTTCCCAGCCGTCGTGCGCGGCGGCGGCCAGCGCGGCGTCCACCTGGTCGGCCATCGCGGGCAGGGAGCGGGTGCCGGACCAGCCGTGGGCGACGAGTTTCTCCACCCGCAGGCGCTGCCCCGGCTCCAGTACCGAGGTGACGGTCAGCCGGGCCACGTCCGTGTCGCTCTCGCTGCGGGCCGTCGTCCGCTCGGGGCCGGTCACCACGTGGTCGGCGGCCACCGCCACGCGCAGCCCGCTGCGCCGGGTGCGGTGCACCAGGCGCAGCCGTGAACCGGAGGCGAAGTCGTCCTCCTGCTCCAGCGGCGAGTGGAGCGCGACCGCCGCGCGCGGGTCGCCGTTCGCCCCGGGCAGTTGCTCGTTGGCGACCAGCTCCGACTGGATCACCACCCGGGCGCGGCTGCCGACGGCCTCCACCTCGTACGCCACGGCCGCCACCGCCCGCTGGGTCAGCGACACGAGCCGTGTGGAACGCACCCGGATCGTCGAACCCGCGGGGGACGTCCACTCGCAGGTCCGCGTCAGCACGCCCCGGCGCAGGTCCAGCACGCGTTCGTGGGCCACGAGCCTGCCGTAGCGGAGGTCGAACGGTTCGTCGTCGACCAGCAGCCGAAGGATCTTGCCGTTGGTGACGTTGATGACCGTCTGGCCCGACTCGGGATAGCCGTAGCCCGCTTCGGCGTACGGCAGCGGGTGCAGTTCGTGCACGCCGTTGAGGTAGGTGCCGGGCAGCCCGTGCGGCTCGCCCTCGTCGAGATTGCCGCGCCAGCCGACGTGCCCGTTGGACAGGGCGAACACCGACTCGCTCTGCGCCAGGACGTCCAGGTTGAGATCGGTCTCGCGCACGGCCCAGGGCTCGACGGTGTACGACCGGTGAGTTATCACCCCTTGCCTCCCAGCTCGGCCAGGTCCTTCACGACGACGTCGGCGCCATGCGTGTACAGCGCGTCCCGCTGGCCGACCCGGTCGACGCCGACCACGTATCCGAAGCGGCCCGCGCGGCCGGCGTCCATGCCGGCCAGCGCGTCCTCGAATACGGCGGGCGCCCCGGGCCCGCCCCCCCCGGGGGCGGGGGCGGGCCGCCAGGGGGGCGGGCGCGGGGGGGCGGGGCCCCGCCGCGCGCGGGGGGCCACTCCGTCGATGCGTACGTCGAAGAGGTGCTCGGCGCCGATGGAGCGCAGTACATCACGGCAGTTGGCGCTGGAGGAGACGATCGCGGTGCGCAGCCCGCGCGCGCGGACGGCCTCGAGGTAGCGCAGGGTGCCGTCGTACGCCTCGACGCCCTCGGTGCGGATCTTCTCCAGGAGCAGTTCGTTCTTGCGGTTGCCCAGGCCGTGCACGGTGTGCACGTCCGGTGGGTCGTCCGGGACACCCTCGGGCAGTTCGATGCCCCGGGAGCGGAGGAAGGAACGGACCCCGTCTGCTCTTGGGCGTCCGTCGACGTATTCGTCGTACTCCGTGACCGCGTCGAAGGGACGGGCGCGTTCGCCTTCGTATCCGTGCAGGAACTGGTCGAACGCCTCCTTCCAGGCGGCCGCGTGCACGACGGCCGTCTTGGTGACGACCCCGTCGAGGTCGAAGAGACAGGCCAGGATGGTGTCGGGCAGACCGAGTTCAGTCATACCCAGCACCCTTCCCCGACGGGCGGGTTCCAGTGGGTGGCGAAGGCCACAGGGCGGGCAGCGGGGCGGGGCGTGGTGCGACACTCTCCGCGTGGCCCTGACTTTCGACGACCTGCTCGACCGCGCCCGGTCCCTCGCGGGGCGCGCGCCACGCGCGCTCCTGGGCATCGCCGGCAGCCCCGGCGCGGGCAAGACGACACTGGCCGAGCACCTGGTGCGGGAGCTGAACGGTGCCGGTGAGCCCTGGGTGGCCCACGTCCCCATGGACGGCTTCCACCTCGCGGACGTCGAACTGGACCGGCTGGGTCTGCGGGACCGCAAGGGCGCGCCGGAAACCTTCGACCCGGCGGGCTACGCGGCGCTGCTGCGGCGGCTGCGCGAGGAGACCGGCGAAGTGGTGTACGCACCGGGTTTCGAACGGGTGCTGGAGCAGCCGGTCGCGGGCGCGGTTCCGGTGCCGCCGACGGCCCGGCTGGTGGTGACGGAGGGCAACTACCTGCTGCTGGGGACGGGTTCGTGGGCGCGGGTGCGGCCCGGCCTGGACGAGGTGTGGTTCTGCGAGACCGACGAGGAGGAGCGCGTCCGGCGGCTCGTCGCCCGGCACGAGGAGTTCGGCAAGGAGCACGAGCATGCCGTGGCCTGGGTGCTGGGCACGGACCAGCGCAACGCGGACCTCGTCGCGACGACACGGGAGCGGGCGGACCTGGTGGTGCGGAACGTCCTGGGGTGGCCGGATGGAACCGCACATCTCCGTACCGGCGCTGGACCGGGGCGGGTTGCAGCGGACCCCGGTGGCTGAGCGCGCCGGCCTGCTCTACGAGGCCGCCTGCCCGGACGACGATCCCGACGCGGAGCCGGAAGTGGGCCGGGAGTGCCCCGCTTCGCCGAAGGTCGTCGTCGCCGCGACCGGGCGACGTGGCTGGGGACTGATCGGGCTGACCGGCTGAGCGTCTCCTCAGGCGACCGCGCCCAACGTCAGCTCCGGTTCCGCGCGGGCGTCACCCGCCGGGTCCCCGATGACGGCGGTGAAGGCTTCCGTCCGTACGGTCAGCCCCTCCTCGCCCCACTCGAAGGACACCGGCAGCGGCTCCTCGGAGCCGTAACGGACCGCGAAGACGTGCAGGTCCTCCGGTCCACCCGGCGCCGGGCCCGCCTCCAGGGCCGTCGAGCCCACCAGATGGCGCCAGCCCTCATCGGGGTTGCCGTAGCCGCGTGGATCGGCGGTCAGCGCGAACGCCGCCTGCTCCTGGGTGATTTCGGCACGGGCGTCGAAGTGGTCCACGCCCCGCGCCTCGGGGTGCGTCAGACGCAGCGCGCCCGCCGAGGTCACGTCGCCCTGCGCGATCCGGCGCACCCGGTCGCCGTCGTCCGCGGCGTACGGCAGCCCGGCCAGCAGGTACGGCGTCCCGTCGAGCCGCTCCACCGCCACGGTCACCCACAGGCTCGTGCCGTCCGTGACGTACAGGGAGCGCACATGTCGCAGCACGTGGTCGCGGCCGACCACCGGCTTGGTGACCAGCTTGGCGGTGAGCCCGTCGGCACGGACGTCCCGGACCCGGACCTCGCCCATGGGGCGGCACAGCAGGAACCCGTCGGTGACGGGGCCGAAGCCGTGCTGCCGCTCGACCGCGGCCGGCAGGTAGTACCTCCCGTTCGCCTCGACCAGTGCCGGGGTCATCCGGTCGTCGAAGGCCACCGACACGGTGCCGGCACGCAGTTGGTGCCGGACGGTGGCCGTGGACGGTGTGCGGTGCCAGCGCGAGGTGTCCTGGATCTGCCAGACGAGCATCCACGCGAAGTGGCCGTCGATCCCGCCGTCCGGCTTGACCGCGTGCCGGCCCCAGCGGGTGTCACCCCGGTAGCGGCCCAGGTCGGAGCGGATGCGGCCGCTGAAGTAGCGCAGGCCGAGGACCGACTCGAAGCCGGAGTGCTGCTCGCTGTAGCGGGGGCCCCCGTTGTCGAAGCCGCCGCCCGGCAGACGGGCGTCGATGTAGCGGGCCAGGGCGTCTCCGTCCTCGGCGAAGACCTCCTCGCCGCTGACGCGGTGGGCCTGGGCGAGGAAGGAGAGGGAGATGGGTCCGTAGTTGTTGTCGTACGCGCCGCCGTGTTCGGGGATCAGCAGGGCGCCCCGGTCGCGGACCCGGTGGGCGCGGATCTCGTCGGTGTACAGGGACAGTGCCCGGCTGCGCAGCAACTGTCCCTCCTGCGCCGGGAGGTGGCGGGCCAGCATCAGTCCGCCGACCACACAGCCGATCGCCTGGTTTCCGGCCTGCTGCGGGTTGAACAAGGTGGCCTCGGTGAGCCAGCGCCAGTACCCACGGCCCAACTCGACCAGTTCGCTGCGCTGTTCGTCCCCGATGAGGTCGTCGCCGGTGTCCAGGAGGTTGACGAGCTGGAGCAGGGCCCACACCGTGCTGGGCCAGTCGCCGATGGGGTGGGCGCCGGTCTCCAGGACGTAGCGGGCGTAGGGGAGGCCGGAGTCGCGGATCCTCAGGTTGGGGTAGCCGGGGTTGTCCTCGGTGTGGACCCGCTCGGTCAGGTGGAAGGCGAGACTGCGGCGTACGGCGTCGGGCAGACGCGGGTCCCCGCCGCGCTGCCAGGCCAGGGCCAGCAGGGAGGTGACACCGAGCGACGTGTCGCCGATGTCGTCCTCGGCGTCGGGGTGTTCGAGGTTGCCCTCCGGGGTCAGGCGGGCGAGGGCCTGCTCGGTGACGTCGGCGAGGACGGCGTCGTACGCCTCGGGGCTGTCCGGCAGGTCGTGCAGCGGGCCGTGCTGGCGCGGGAGGTGCAGGGGAGTGCTCACGTCGTATCAGCCCTTCATTCCGCTGGTCGCCAGGCCCTCCACGAGCCGCTTCTGGAAGATCAGGAAGCAGACCAGGGTGGGCAGCAGGGCGAGTGTCGACATGGCGAACATCGCGCCGTAGGAGGATCCACTGGTCTTGTCCAGGAAGAGGGTCAGGCCGAGGGGGACCGTGAACCGGTCGTTCTGCTGGAGGTAGACGAGCTGGTGGAGGAAGTCGTCGTACGTCCAGATGAAGGTGAAGATCGTGGTGGTGACCAGGGCCGGCTTCATCAGCGGCAGGATGATCTTCCAGTAGATCTGCAGGGGGTTGGCGCCGTCCATCATGGCAGCCTGGTCCAGCTCGCGCGGGATGGAGCGGATGAACTGGACCATGAGGAAGATGAAGAACGCGTCCGTGGCCAGGAACTTCGGCACGATCAGCGGCAGGTACGTGTTGATCCAGGTCAGGTTGTAGAAGATCGTGTACTGCGGGATCAGGACGGCCTGCGTGGGCAGCATGAGCGTACCGAGCATCAGGCCGAACCAGATCTTCTTGCCGCGGAACTCGAAACGCGCGAAGGCGTAGGCGGCGAGCGAGCAGGAGACGACGTTTCCGATCACCGCGCCGATCGTGACGATCAGCGAATTGGTGATGTAGAGGGAGAAGGAGTTGCCGGAACCGCTCCAGCCCTCGGTGTAGTTCTCCGGGCGCAGCGCGTCCGGGACGAGCCCGGGGTGGGTGAAGATCTCGGTGTCGGGCTTGAGGGAACTGCTGAGCATCCACAGCAGCGGGTACAGCATGACGACCGCGACACCTATGAGCAGGGTGTGCAGGAAGATGCGGCGGGTGCCGGTGGCCGAGCGGAACTTGTGCAGCGGTGACGCGTTCGGGGTCGGGGCGGACATCGATGAACTCCTCGCTCAGTCGTCGTAGTGGACCCAGTAGCGGCCGGCGATGAAGTTGACCGCCGTGAAGCCCGCGATGACCAGGAACAGCACCCAGGCGAGCGCCGAGGCATAGCCCATCTGGAGGTCGGTGAAGCCCTTCTTGTAGAGGTAGAGGGAGTACAGCATCGTCGAGTCGAGCGGGCCGCCCGAGCCGTTGCTGATGACGAACGCGGGGGTGAACGTCTTGAACGCGTCGATGATCTGCAGGACGACGTTGAAGAACACGATCGGCGTGAGCAGCGGCAGGGTGATGCGGAAGAACCGGGTGACGGGCCCGGCGCCGTCGATCGCGGCCGCCTCGTACACGTCCTTCGGCAGCTGCTTCAGACCGGCGAGGAAGATGACCATCGGCGTGCCGAACTGCCAGACGGCCAGCAGGACGAGTGTGTAGAGCGCGCTGTCCGGGCTGGAGATCCAGTCCTGGCCCTTGACGCCGAACCAGCCGAGGAAGTCGTTGAACAGGCCGTCACCGCCGAAGACCTGACGCCACACGATGGCGACGGCCACCGCCCCGCCGAGCAGGGAGGGGAGATAGAAGGCGGCCCGGTACAGGCCGATGCCCTTCAGGTCGCGGTTGAGCAGCATCGCCACACCGAGGGCGAGCGCGAGTTTCAGCGGCACGGAGACGACGACGTACAGGAGGGTGGCGTGCACCGAGTCCCAGAAGACCGGGTCGTCGGCGAACATGCGGTGGTAGTTGTCCAGGCCGGTCCAGCGGGCGGCCGTCAGCAGGTCGAAGTCGGTGAAGGACAGGTACAGCGAGTCGAGCATCGGGTAGACCGTCAGGCCGAACAGGCCTATGAACCAGGGGGCCAGGAAGACGTACGGCCACCATCCCCCGCCCCGCCGTCCGGCGAGGCGGCGGCGCATGCGGTGGCGCTCCCGCCGGTCGGACGGTGTCGCCGGAGCCTGCGGCTCCGTCACGACCTCGCCGGTCTTCGCGGTGGTCATACTCATTCTCCCTGGCCCTCTCCGGGTGTTTCGTTCGTGCGGTGCAC
>NZ_JBHYKH010000229.1:11027-13649 GCF_042741275.1 Streptomyces sp. NPDC058964 | reverse complement strand
GTGTTCATGCCCTTCCACTGGCCGGGCGAGGGCCGCGCCAACACCCTGACCAACCCGGCCCTCGACCCGACCTCGCGGATGCCGGAGTTCAAGGCGTGCGCGGTACGCGTCGAGTCGGTGAAGGGCCGCTCCGCAGAGGGGAATTGACCGTGGCGTGAGCACCGCCCGGCGATCCGGCCCGCCTGGGCCCTGCCGTCCGATTGCCGCCTGCCCGGCGACGCCCTGCACGCTCCCCCGGGCTCTCGGCCTCGCTCGATCAGGGGGACCCCCGTCACGTCGCCGGGCCTCCCCGTCGGGCGGACGACGGGGATGTGACGACAGGACCTAGCGGCGCACGCGCCAGTCCCCGCTCTCGATCCGGGTGCCCCGCTCCCGCAGCCGTGCCGCCACGGTGGGCGCGGCGACGTACACCCACGCGCTCACCGCCGCCCCGCCGGGCTCCCGGACGACCTTCCGCTCGACCCGCTCGTAGAGGTTCCGCGCGCCCCCGGGCGCGTACTCCTCCAGCCGGTCCAGCGCGACCAGCAGCTCCTCGTACTCCCCCGGCAGCGGGATCACGAGTTCCCCGCGCACCGCTCCTCCCGGCTCCTCGACGACGTAGGGATAGCCGGGGCCGTCGTACAGCACCGCGTCCGTGAGGCGGCAGGGTTCCTCGGAGCGCGTACGGCCGCGGAGGAACAGGTCGTGGTTGGGCTCGCCGGGCCGAAGGGTGCCGTAGACGAAGAACGGAAGGATCACAGGAACGATTCTGCATCCCCTCCGAGCCCACACACATCTCCTTGAAGGCGCTATGGACATGACATGTCATGGCCCTTTAAATCTCAGTCGACATCAGCGCCACCCCCACGCCTTTGAGGCGCCTTCCCAAGGAGACCGATGAGTCGGACACGGCACATCCGAGGATCCCGTCTCGCCACGGCCGGCATAGCCACCACCACCGCGGCCCTGCTGGCCGCCGCACTCTCCCCCGCCGCCCACGCCGACGGCAGACCGACCCGGGCCACCGCGATCGAGAACGCGGCCGCGGCGCTCGTGCGGCACGCCACGAGCCTCGGGCTCACGTCCGCGCAGGACACCGCCGTGCGCGACGTGGTCGTCGACAAGGACGGCACCCAGCACGTCCGCTACGACCGCACGTACCGCCGGCTCCCGGTACTCGGTGGTGACTTCGTGGTGCACCTGGCCCCGAACGGCACGTACCGCAGTGCCAACCGCGCCACGAGGAGCCGGATATCCCTCGCCTCCATCACCCCGAAGCTGTCCGCGCCCAAGGCCGCCGGCCTCGCGGTGAACGCGCTGCGCGCCGCGAACCTCGGCGACGGCCTGAAGCGGATCAAGGCCAGGCCCGAGCTGGTCGTCGACGCCCTGCACGGCGCCCCCAAGCTGGCCTGGCGGACCAACGCGGCCGGCCAGGACTCCCTCGGCAACCCGGTCGCCCGCACGGTGCTGACCGACGCGCGGACCGGCGCCCAGATCGACGCCTGGGACAGCATCGAGACCGCCACCGGCGACGGCCAGTCGCTGTACAGCGGGACCGTGCCGCTGGAGACGACCCAGTCCGGATCGTCGTACCAGCTCAAGGACCCGACCCGCGGCAACACGTACACCGGTGACGCGGAGAACAAGACCGACCTGTGCTTCTTCGGCATCTGCTTCGTCCGGGCCCCCGCGACGCTGTTCACGGACGCCGACAACCACTGGGGCACGGGCAGCAACTCCGACCGGGCCTCGGCCGCGGTCGACGCCCAGTACGGCACCAACGAGACCTGGGACTACTACAAGAACGTCCACGGCCGCAGCGGCATCGCGGGCGACGGCAAGGGCTCGTACAACCGCGTCCACTACGGCAACAAGTACAACAACGCCTTCTGGGACGACAGTTGCTTCTGCATGACGTACGGCGACGGTGACGGCACCACCTTCGGGCCGCTGGTCGCGCTGGACGTGGCCGGCCACGAGATGTCCCACGGCGTGACGTCGAAGACGGCCGCGCTGACCTACTCGGGCGAGTCCGGCGGGCTCAACGAGGCCACCTCGGACATCCTCGGCACGATGGTCGAGTGGTACGCGAACAACCCGTCCGACCCCGGTGACTACCTCATCGGCGAGGAGATCGTCCGTCCCGGCTTCGGCAAGCCCGCCCTGCGCTTCATGGACAAGCCGTCCAAGGACGGGAACTCGGCGGACTACTGGAGTTCGTCGGTCGGGAACCTCGACGTCCACTACTCCTCCGGCGTCGCCAACCACTTCGCCTACCTCCTCGCGGAGGGCAGCGGTGCGAAGGTCATCAACGGCGTCAGCTACGACTCGCCCACGTACAACGGCTCGACCGTCACCGGCATCGGCCGGGACAAGGTCGGCAAGATCTGGTACCGGGCGCTGACGGTCTACATGACGTCCTCCACGAACTACAAGGCCGCCCGAACGGCCACCCTGAACGCGGCGAAGGACCTCTACGGCGCCGGCAGCACGGAGTACAACGCGGTGGGGGCGGCCTGGAGCGCGGTCAACGTGAGCTGATCCCGAGCCGGGTGACGAAACGAACAGGACGGGGGGGCCGCGCGGCCCCGCGCCGAGGGCCCCAACAGGCGCGGGGCCCCCCCGGCCGCCGCGCCCGCGCGC
>NZ_JBHYKH010000229.1:0-11017 GCF_042741275.1 Streptomyces sp. NPDC058964 | reverse complement strand
GCTTTGATCCTTGCGAGGGGGGGTGCTTTTTTTTTTAACCGCCCCGGCCAGGGGGCGGGGGGGGCCCCCCCGCGGCCCCCCCCGGCCCTCTTCCCGCGGCGCGACCGGCCGGGCGACCGGCCCAGGCTCACCGGCCGGCGCCTGCTCCGGCCGCTCCGGCCTCCCGTCGCGCATCACGAGGGTGGACACGAGGCCGGCGGTCAGGGATGCCGACCGCGCCGAGCACGAAGGTGGTGGACATCGAGGTGGTGAAGGCCTCGCGGGCCACGCGGACGGGCCCGGGTCGCCGTGGGCACCGCCGGCGCGCCGCACGAAAGGCGCGGTCACCCGTTCACACGCGCCGCCGACGCCGTTCGTGTTCACCGCCGTCACGGCCCGCGCAGACGCCGATGACCTGCAGGAACGTATCTCCGACAACCCGTACGGACGCGCCCCCTGACACCCGTTCACCCCGTTCCTGACGCTCCCTCAGGAAGCGGGCTCCGCCGAGTGCCACTTACCTCGGTAGGGCAGGGGCGCGACCGACCCGGCGGCACATGGTGGTGCCGGGCGAGCCGTGCCCCCGAAGGCAGTCCGACTCGAGGGAGCACCATGCGACGCACCGCCCGCATGCTGACCGGTACCGCGCTCGCCGTCGTCGTGGCGGGGCTCGCCGCCGCCCCCGCGTACGCCGCCCCCGCGTACGCCGGTGCCGCGGTGACCTCGGCGGCCGGCAGCCTGGAGGTGTACCCGTCCACCGCGTTCCCGGGCGGTCAGGTCACGGTGAACACGAAGGTGTGCGGCGACAGGGGGTCGGCGTCGGGTGACGCCAGCGCGGTGGGCGCGGGTCCCTTCACGCTGGCACCCAGCACGCACGAGGGAGACGCGATCGGGCAGTTCCAGGTGCCCTCGAGCGCGCAGCCCGGGACGTACGAGATCGTCGCGAAGTGCGCCGAGGGCGGCCGGAAGGTGACGGGCGACCTGGTGGTGGCGCTGAGCGCGGCGCACGAACAGGTGCAGCCGCGCGGAAGTGTGAAGACGGGGGTGGGCGGCGCGCTGGGCCCCGACCCCGTACAGACCACGGCGGGCGTGGCGGCTCTGGCCGTCGCCGCCGCGGGCGGTACCTGGCTCCTGCATCGCCGAGCGAGAGGCGACGGGTTCTGACGGACACCCTCCGCTGTCCGTCAGCCGGTACCGCAAGTCCCGCTCCCTCCGGGTCCGACGCCCCTCGCGGCCCGGAGGGGGCCGGAGGTCACGTTCCGGGAGAGGGGTTCGCATGCGCAGGATCGGCGACACCGCGATAGCCGCCGTCACCTTGGTCGCCCTGGGCTCCGGTGTGTTCCTGCTGGGAGGCGGCGTGGGAACGCACGCCCCGCCCCAGCCGGCCGCCGCCGAGAGCCGTCCGGATCCGGGCGGGGAACGCCTCTCGGCCGGCGCGCTGCCACCGTCCCCGCCCACCCGCATCCGCATCCCCTCGATCCGGGTGAACGCCCCGCTGACGGGCCTCGCCCTGACGAAGTCCGGCAGCCTCGACGTCCCGCCCGCCGCCGAGAAGAACCTCGCCGGCTGGTACGAGGCCGGCACCACGCCCGGCGAGACCGGCACCGCGATCGTCGCGGGCCACGTCGACAACACCGAAGGACCCGCCGTCTTCTACGACCTCGGTGCCCTGAAGCGGGGCGCGGACATCGAGGTGGAGCGGCGCGACGGCGGCACGGCGGTGTTCACGGTCGACGCGGTCGAGGTCTACCAGGCGCGGAACTTCCCCGACGAGAAGGTCTACGGCGCGGCCGGACGCCCCGAGCTGCGCGTGATCACCTGCGGCGGGGGCTACTCGAAGGCCACCGGCTACCAGGGGAACGTGGTCGTGTTCGCGCACCTCACCGGGAGCCGCTGAGCCGCCGGTTCAGGCCGCCCGCCCGCTCTCCAGGTAGCGCAGCACCGCCAGCACCCGCCGGTGGCCCTTCTCCGAGGGCGGCAGGTCGAGCTTGGCGAAGATGTTGGCGACGTGCTTCTCGACGGCCCGTTCGGAGACGGTGAACGCCGTGGCGATGGAGTGGTTGGTGCGTCCCTCGGCCATCAGCGCGAGCACCTCGCGCTCGCGGGGGGTGAGCGCGTCCAGGGCGGTGGCACGGCGGCTCGCGCCGAAGAGCTGGGCGACCACCTCGGGGTCGAGCGCGGTGCCGCCCGCCGCGACCCGCTCGAGCGCGCCGACGAACTCCGCGATGTCGGCGACCCGTTCCTTCAGGAGGTACCCGAACCCGGCCGGGTCTCCGAGGAGCCGGGACGCGTATGTCGTCTCCACGTACTGGGAGAAGAGCAGGACCCCGGTGCCGGGGTGCTCGGCGCGCAGCCGGAGCGCCGCGCGTACGCCCTCGTCGGTCTGGGTGGGCGGCAGGCGGATGTCGACGACGGCGACGTCGGGCGCGTGGTCGGCGACGGCGGTCAGCAGTGCCCCGGCGTCGCCGACGGCCGCCGCGACCTCGACTCCGCGCAGGCCCAGGAGCTGGACGAGTCCGTCACGGAGCAGGGCCGAGTCCTCAGCGATGACGACGCGCATGCGGCTCCGTTCGGGGCGTGGGTCGGCGTGATCGGCGTGATCGGTGTGATCGGTGTGGTCGCCTGTGAAGGGGGTTCAGGAACAGGGCAGTTCGACGGTGACCACCGTAGGGCCTCCGGGCGGGCTGTCGCAGACCAGCGTGCCGTCGACGGTGCGGACGCGGGCCAGCAGGCCGGTGAGGCCGGAGCCGGCTCCGACGACCGCGCCGCCGCGGCCGTCGTCGGTGACCCGCAGGCGCAGCAGTCCGTCGGGTGCGGTGACGTCGACCGTCGCTCCGCTCGCCCCGCTGTGCTTGACGGCGTTGGCGAGGAGTTCGGCCGCGCAGAAGTAGGCGATGGACTCGACGGCGGGGGCGGGGCGGGTGCCGATGTCCGTGCCGAGGGTGACCGGGAGGACGCTGTCCGCGGCGAGGGTGGCCAGGGCGGCGGGCAGCCCCTCGTCGAGCACGGGCGGGTGGATGCCCTTGACCAGGTGGCGCAGGTCGGTGATGGCCTGGGTGGCGTTGCCCCGGGCGGTGTCGACGGCGGCCAGGACGCGGTCGGGTGCCGCGCCGGCGGTGACCAGTTCGCGGATGACGGTCAGATGCATGGCGAGGCCGACCAGGCGGGCCTGGGTGCCGTCGTGCAGGTCGCGCTCGATACGGCGGAGGGTGGCGGCCGCGTCCTCGACGGCGTGTGCGCGGGTCTCCTCCAGGGTGCGGATACGGCGGTCGGCGGCGTCCGGGCCGAGCAGCGCGGTCAACAGGGCACGGTGGGGTGTGAGCGCGTGCCGCAGGAGGTGCGGGGCCAGGGCGAGCAGCAGCAGCCCGGCTGTGAACGGGATCAACCAGCGCGGCCAGGTGTCGACCTGGTAACCGGAGAACTCCAGTGAAACGTGCCGTACCGACCCGTCCGGCTCGTGAACGGTGTGGTAGTTCCAGCGTGAGAGCAGCGGGTGCAGTGTGAACAGGGCGCCGTAGACGTACCCGACGGCGGCGGCCACGTATCCCAGAACGGCTGTGAACGGAGTCAACACCGCGCAGGTGGCCGCCCGCCACCCCGCCCGCTCCCCCAGCAGGGCCCGCCGCCAGCCGAGGGCACCGGCGCCGGCGGGCAGCACCGGTGCCTCGATCTCCAGCCCGAGCAGCCGCCGGGCCAGCACCCTTTGCAGCGCGCCCACCGCCAGCGCCCCGCGCACCGTCCCGGCCAGCAGCCACGGCCCCAGCGCGGTCACCGACAGCACCGCGCCGATGGCCAGCCCGGCCAGCGTGAGCCAGCAGACGACGATCGCGAGCGGGAGGGCGAGCAGACCGTAGAGCAGGGCGGCCAGGGCGCGCGGGCCGAAGGTGGCGGTGGCGAGGGAGCGGAGACGGTGCGGCATGCGGCCCGACCTAGGAGAGGAGCGACTTGGCGACACGGAGCTGGAGCGCGGCCAGGCCCCGGCCCAGCCACGGCATGAGCAGCAGGAACCCGATGCCTCCCACGACCGCGTGGAACGCCCAGGCCCCGGCGAAGGTCGGTCCGCCCCAGGCGTCTGAGCAGTCGGAGCCGGCGCGCAGGGGCCAGCCCAGGTTCATGGGAACGAGGGACCAGCCGTAGAGGGTGACGAGCGCGGTGACGAGGTTGAGCGGGGTGGCGAGCAGCGCGTGGCCGAGGCCCGCGCGGCCTCCGCCGGGCACGTCGGCGCCGAGGAGACGCCGCACCAGCGCCCGCTGCCACCGCCCCGTGGGCATCCCGAGCAGGGCCAGCGGTACGCACACGGCGCTCAGCGGCGGGGCGAGCAGCGCATACGCGACACGGCTCCAGGTGGCCGCCGCGAAGGGCTCGCGGACGGCCTGCCAGACCCGTACGGCGGCGGTGTCGCGGGCAGGGACGTCCCGGGCGCTGTCCATGGTTGCTTCCCCCTGGGGTGTGAGCTGTGGGAACCCGACCCCTCCAGCGTTGCGCCCGCGTCGGTCGTACACGATGGTGCCCGCACGGAGGCCGGGGGTTCGGTTGACCCCACCTCACAGCCCCGCCCGACAGGCGCCCCGAACCCTCACATCCCCTCGCCGCTCCCGCTGAGGGCAGCGTTCCTCACGGGAAACAGAGGTGATGTCACCGGGTAACGTCGGCACCGCACGCTGCGTTGCATGACCTCGAATACGCGTGTGGTGGTGATCGGCGCCGGACTCGCGGGCGTACGTCTCGCCCGCCGGCTCGGTGAGCTCGGCACGCCCGCGCTGCTCGTCGGCGAGGAGGAGCACCGCCCGTACAACCGGGTCCTGCTCGCCGAGGTGCTGGCCGGCCGCTACGGCCCGGAGGTGATCACCCTCCCGGCACCCACGGGGCTGACCCGTGCCCGGGTCACCGGCATCGACCGCGCCCGGCGGACCGTCGCCTGCGCGGACGGCTCGGTGATCGCATACGGCACGCTGGTCCTGGCCACCGGCTCCAACCCCGTACTGCCGCCGCTGCGCGGCCTGTTCGGGGCGGGCGGCCACGAACTCCCCGAGGGCGTGCACGCGTTCCGCACCATGGACGACTGCCTCGGCCTGTCCACGGCGGTACGGCCCGGTGTGCGGGCGGTCGTCGTCGGCGGCGGGCTGCTCGGCGTGTCCGCGGCCCGCGCGCTCGCCGTGCGCGGGGCCCAGGTGGTCCTGGCCCAGCAGGCCGAGCGGCTGATGGAGCGCCAGCTCGACCCGAGCGCCTCGAAGCTGGTGCTGCGGCACCTGCGGGACCTCGGCGTCGAGGTCCACACCGAGTGCCGGGTGCGGGACGTGCGCTGCGTCGGCGGCGCGGTCCGCTCCGTGGAGATGGCCGACGGGTACACCCTCGGCACCGACCTCGTGGTCGTCGCCTGCGGGGTCCGTCCCCGCACCGGTCTCGCCCAGGACGCGGGTCTCGCCGTCCGCAAGGGCATCCTCGTCGACGACGAGCTGCGCACCTCCGACCCGCACATCCACGCGATCGGCGACTGCGCCCAGCACGACGGCACGGTCTACGGCCTGGCCGCTCCGGCGCTGGAACAGGCCGACGCGCTGGCCGAGCTGCTGGCCGGACGGGCGGAGGCCCGCTACACCGGCACCCGTTCCCTGACCCGGCTCACCCTGACCGGGCCCGACTCCCCCTTCGACCTCGCCGCGTTCGGCGAGACCGAGCCGCTCCCCGGCGACGACGTCGTCCAGCTCACGGACGCCACCCGGGGCACGTACCGCAAGGTCGTCGTCCGTGACGACCGGCTGGTCGGCGGGGTCCTGGTCGGCGAACTCGGCACCGTCGGCGCGCTCGCCCGCGCCTGGGAGGGAGCAGAGCCGCTCCCGTCGGACGGCGCCCCACTGCTCCACCTGCTCACCAACGATGGAGGCTCCTGATGTCCACGACCGCACCCGGTGGGGACCGTTCCCGCCCCACGATCGTGCTCGTCGGCCACGGCATGGTCGGCCAGCGCTTCCTCGAAGCGCTCGCCGAGCGCGGCCTGACCGCCACGCACCGCGTGGTCGTGCTGTGCGAGGAGCCGCGTCCCGCGTACGACCGCGTGCAGCTGACCTCGTACTTCTCGGGGAAGAGCCCTGAGGACCTCTCCATGACCGACATGGGGTTCATCGGGGACCACGGCATCGAGCTGTACGTGGGCGATCCGGCGGAGACGGTCGACCGCGAGGCGCGCAGGGTGACCGCCCGCTCGGGGCTCGTCGTCGACTACGACGTCCTCGTGCTGGCCACCGGCTCCTACCCCTTCGTTCCGCCCGTCCCCAACAAGGACGCCGAGGGCTGCTTCGTCTACCGCACGATCGAGGACCTGCTCGCGATCGAGGAGTACGCGCGGACCCGCGCCACGACCGGCGCGGTGGTCGGCGGCGGCCTGCTCGGACTGGAGGCGGCCGGTGCGCTGAAGGGGCTCGGGCTCACCAGCCACATCGTCGAGTTCGCGCCGCGCCTGATGCCGGTGCAGGTGGACGAGGGCGGTGGCGCGGCTCTGCTGCGCACCATCGAGGACATGGGCCTGACCGTGCACACCGGCGTGGGCACGCAGGAGATCGTGACGGACGCCTCGGGCGCCGTGACCGGCATGAAACTGTCCGACGGCTCCGAACTCGCCACCGACCTCGTGGTGTTCAGCGCCGGAGTGCGGCCCCGCGACCAGCTGGCCCGGGACTGCGGGCTGGCGGTCGGCGAGCGCGGCGGCATCACCGTCGACGAGCAGTGCCGCACGGTCACCGACCCGCACGTGTTCGCGATCGGCGAGTGCGCGCTGGCTTCGGACGGCCGGGTGTACGGCCTGGTGGCGCCCGGTTACGAGCAGGCGGAGACGGCCGCCGCGGCCATCGCCGAGGAGGAGTCGGCGTTCACGGGGGCCGACCTGTCCACCAAGCTCAAGCTCCTCGGCGTCGACGTGGCCTCCTTCGGCGACGCGCACGGCACCACCGAGGACTGCCTGGACGTCGTCTACTCGGACTCCCGGGCGGGCCTGTACAAGAAGCTGGTCATCGGACGGGACGGCACGCTGCTCGGCGGCATCCTGGTCGGCGACGCGGAGGCGTACGGCACGCTGCGCGCGTTCACCGGCTCGGTCCCGCCGGTCTCACCGGAGTCCCTGGTGCTGCCCGCCGGCGCGGGCGCCCCCGCCCAGCTCGGCCCCTCCGCCCTCCCGGACGAGGCGGTCATCTGCTCCTGCCACAACGTGTCGAAGGGCGCGATCCGCGGGGCGGTGACGGAGCACTCCTGCACCACCGTGCCCGAGGTGAAGAAGTGCACCAAGGCCGGTACCGGCTGCGGCAGCTGTGTGAAGGTGCTCGGCCAGCTGGTCACCGCCGAGCTGGAGGCGAGCGGCGTCGAGGTCGACAAGGGCCTGTGCGGCTGCTTCGCGCGGACCCGCGAGGAGCTGTACGAGATCGTCTTCGCGCTGCGCATCAACACCTACCAGGACCTCCTCGACCGCTACGGCCGTGAGGGCGCCCGGGGCGGCGACGGCTGCGAGGTCTGCAAGCCGGCCGTGGCGTCGATCATCGCGTCCCTCGCCCCCTCGATCGGCGCGAGCGGTTACGTGCTGGACGGCGAGCAGGCGGCGCTGCAGGACAGCAACGACCACTTCCTCGCCAACCTCCAGAAGAACGGCTCGTACTCGGTCGTCCCGCGCATCCCGGGCGGTGAGATCACCCCCGAGGGCCTGATCGTGATCGGTGAGATCGCCCGCGACTTCGGCCTCTACACGAAGATCACGGGAGGCCAGCGGATCGACATGTTCGGCGCACGCGTCGAACAACTGCCGCTGATCTGGACCCGGTTGGTGGACGCCGGCTTCGAGTCGGGGCACGCGTACGGAAAGGCGCTGCGCACGGTGAAGTCCTGCGTGGGCCAGACCTGGTGCCGGTACGGCGTCCAGGACTCCGTGCGGATGGCGATCGACCTGGAGCTGCGCTACCGGGGGCTGCGCTCCCCGCACAAGCTCAAGTCCGCCGTCTCCGGCTGCGCCCGCGAGTGTGCCGAGGCGCAGTCGAAGGACTTCGGCGTGATCGCCACTTCGAACGGCTGGAACCTGTACGTCGGCGGCAACGGCGGAGCCACCCCGCGCCACGCGGACCTGCTCGCACAGGACCTCTCCGACGCCGAACTGGTCCGCCTGATCGACCGGTTCCTGATGTTCTACATCCGTACGGCCGACCGCCTGGAGCGCACCTCGACCTGGCTGGAGCGGATCCCCGGCGGCCTGGACCATGTGCGCGACGTGGTCGTGGAGGACTCCCTCGGCATCTGCGAGGAGCTGGAGTCCCTGATGGCCGACCACGTGGCGCACTACGCCGACGAGTGGGCGACCACCATCAACGACCCGGACAAGCTCGCCCGGTTCGTGTCCTTCGTGAACGCGCCCGACACCCCCGACCCGGTCGTCGGCTTCGTCCCCGAGCGCGACCAGATGAAGCCCGACCTGCCGCTGCTGACCATCGGCCACCGTCCCCTGGAAGGAAGCGCCCAGCGATGACCCTGGCACCCGAGACGACCGCCCTGAAGATCCGGCTGCGGCTGGACGAGGACTGGTTGACCATCTGTGACCTGACCGCACTGACGCCGGGCCGCGGCGTGGCGGCGCTGCTGCCCGACGGGCGCCAGGCGGCGATCTTCCTCGACCGCGCGGGAGACGTGTACGCGATCGACAACCGCGATCCGTTCGGCGGCGCGGCGGTCCTCTCCCGCGGCCTGACCGGCACCCACCAGGGGCGCCCGTTCGTCGCCTCGCCGCTGCTGAAGCAGCGCTTCGACCTCGCCTCCGGGCAGTGCCTGGACGACGAGACGGTGCGCGTCGCCACGTACGAGGTGGAGGCCGCTTAGAGACCTGCCCCGGTGCCACCGTCACGGCCGTGACCCTGCGACCGGGCGAGACGGGGGGTCGGCCGCACCGAGCGGGCCAGGGCCGCCCTCCCCCTCGGCCGCCTCTCGGCCGCCTCTCGGCCGGCGCCTCGGCCGCCGCGGAGGTGGCCGCCGCCGTCCTGTACCTCGCCGCCGACGACGCGGCCTCCGTCGTCGGCACCGGCCTGGTGGTGGTCGGCGGGGCGGCCCGCTGACCGCTCACGCCTTGAGCGAGTCGCAGGTCACGCCCGTCAGGCGCTCGGACTCACCCCACAGACGTGCCCCCGCCTCGTCGTCGAGCGTCCACGGCGCCCGCCAGGACCGCGCCGGGGCGCCCCGCCACATCGCGAACGAAGGCCCGAAGAAGGAGTCGGGCCCCACACCGGGGGCGGTCGCCGCGTACAGAGTGGGCAGGGCGCCCGCCTCCGCCGACTGGGCGAAGACCCGGTTGCCGGCCTCCATCAGCCGCTCGGCGCCCCGGCGCCCCTCGGCCCTGGGTCCGGCGGTCTGGAGATTGGTGGCGGCGTACCCGGGATGGGCGGCGGCCGCGACCACGTCCGCCCCGCCGGCCGCCAGCCTGCGCGCCAGCTCGTGGGTGAAGAGCAGGTTGGCGGTCTTGGAGCGGGCGTAGGCGATCCAACGCCGGTACCCGCGCTCGCTGTTGAGGTCACGGATGTCGATGTTGGCCAGCGCGTGCATCATGCTCGACACCGTCACGACCCGTGCCCCGGGCACGGCGAGCAGCGCGGGGGCCAGCAGCCCGGTCAGGGCGAAGTGCCCCAGGTGATTGACCCCGAACTGCGTCTCGAACCCGTCCGCCGTCGTCCCGTACGCAGGCGCCATCACCCCGGCGTTGTTGACGAGCAGATCGAGGCGGTCGTACGGGAACCCCTCCGCGAACTCCCGCACGGATGCCAGGTCCCCCAGATCCAGCCGCCGGAACTCCACGTCTGCGCCGGGCAGTTCGCCCGTCATCCGGCGTACGGCCTCTGTGCCCCGCGTCCCGCTCCGGCACGCGAGTACCACCCGGGCACCTCTGCGGGCCAGTTCCCGCGCGGTGACGTACCCGAGGCCGCTGTTGGCTCCGGTGACGACGGCGAGGCGGCCGGACTGGCCGGGGATGTCGTGCGCGGTCCAGCCGGGCATGGGTCCGGTCCTTCCGGGGGTGCCGTGGGAATCACCGGCCCCAGAATGTCAGGCCGGCAGGGTGCGCCGCTCGTAACGCGCCACGTACCACCGCAGGAGCAGGGAGAAGGCCCAGGCGGCCAGGAACAGGGCGGTGGCTATGCCGAGGGTCCACCAGCGCAGGTCCTCGTCGGCCGCGAGGCGGTTGCCCACCCCCGGGTGGAGGCTGTGCAGCAGGACGTGGAAGAAGAAGGTCAGACCCGTCAGGTAGAGGGCGTACCAGGCGGGCTTGTTCCAGTGCTTGAGGGCGTGCCCGTCCATGCCGGACAGCGGGAGCAGGCCGAACACCACCACCTCGATGCCGCCGACGACGGCCAGGCCCAGGGCGTAGGCGATCGCGTAACGGATGCCGGCCGGCGTGGCGTGCTCCCGCTGGACGGACTCGACCAGGGGCGCGCCGAGCACCCAGACGAGCACCGCGGCGGCCAGCACGCAGATCCCGCCGATGAGGACCGCCTGCCCCTTCGGCATGGCGCCCGGACCGGGGCGTGGGGTGCTGAACACTATGTAGACGGCGATCAGACCGTAGACGTACGGGACCGGGAACTCCAGGAACCGGGACATCGCCGTCATCAGGACCGCCAGCAGCAGCCCTGCCGGAACCACCCGCAGCTCGGACCGGATCCCGCCACCGGCCGGGCGGAGCAGGGAGTCCTTGGTCTTCTCGTAGGTCACCAGGACGATCAGCATCGACACCGCGGCACCGACGGTCTTGACCGCGGTCGACGGGTTCATGCCGGTCCGGGCGTCGGCCCAGACGGCCAGGGAGCCGCCGAGGAGCGCGAACCCGCACATCCTGGCCCACCCGGGAAGCCGCGGCGGCCGTGCCGGCCGCCCCTGCCGACGGCGCCGCCACCAGCGGCCTATCGCGTTGTCGGCCAACTGGCTGGGGAAGGCCCGCTCCCGCTGGAGGACCAGCATCAGGAACCAGGCGGCCATGGCCGCCGACCCCGCCAGGTCCTTCAGCGCCCACGAGACGTCGGCGGGG
>NZ_JBHYKH010000228.1:0-13758 GCF_042741275.1 Streptomyces sp. NPDC058964 | reverse complement strand
CGCGGGGGCACCGCCGAATGCATGGCCGTCGCAGTGAGCCCAGACCCCCAACTCGACTTGCTGAAGGCTGTCCGGGTCGCCCAGCCGGTCCTGCACGAAAGCGGCCACCAGCCGGTGCAGCCGCGGCACACCGTCGGCGGTCATCTGCACGAGCCCCAGGTCGGCCAGCCGTTGCAGCGCCTCCTCCAGCACCATGGCGGCGTCCTGGCCGTCGTCGAGCCCGAGCGAGCTGAGCAGCAACGGCCGGGGAATGCCCTGCCCAGGCGCCAGGTAGGCGGCGTGCAGGAGGCACCGCCGCGTCGGCACGTCGCCGAGCCGGTCCACACTGAGGGCGAACGTGGCAGCGATGGTCTGGATGTGCCGGGTCGGCGAGATGCCGGACGCCGACAGCGAACGGTGGTCGACCGCCGGTGAGCTGCGCAGCTGCCCGAGATAGTCATCAGGGGTGACTGCCGCTTTGAACCGGCTGACGTAGCTGCCGGCCAAGTGCAGGGCAAGAGGCAGCTGCCCGAGCTCGTCCGCGATGGCGGACAGCGCCCGGCTCTCGGCGGGCGAGGCCGGCGGCCGGTACCGGGACAGCAGGGCGAGCCCGTCGTCCGGCGGCAGCACATCGATTTCCCGCACGTCGAGCCCCAGCGTCGGATCCCACGCCGAGCGTCGGCTCGTCACCAGGACGCGGCATCCGCCCGACGGCGGCCGCCAGCGCTCCAGGGTCTCCTCGTCCTCGCAGTTGTCGAAGACGAGGAGGCGGGGCAGCGGGCTCTGCCAAGCCCCGCGGACGAGAGCCGCCTGCTGCGCGGGCGCGAGAGCGGCGAAGTCGGACCGCAGGTCCATGCCCTCCGCGCCGCCGCACGCCGCGACCTCGTGCGGTGCGGTCGCCGGATCGGCCAGGCTGATCCAGAAGACGCCGCCGGTATAGAAGGCGCCGTAGCGGTGGACGTACTCGCTGGCGATCTGGCTCTTCCCGACACCGCCGAGACCGGCAAGGACGACGGTCGGGACCTGCCCGTCCAGCGGGCCCAGATGGCGGGCCAGCCACTGCAGTTCCGAGGTACGGCCGGTGAAAAGACGGTTGCGGGCCAGCGGCATGCGGGACTGCGGCGGCAGCGCAGCCGGGTCGGGCACGGCGTGCGTCGGCAGCCGCGCGAGTACCCGCATCCCCTCCGCGACGGCGCCAGCGGTCGGCGGGGGCGCGGGCGCCACCTCGTACGTGGCGACGATCGCCGTGCCGCCTTCCGCGGCCTGGGCAATATGGTTGCCGATCGCGCTCTGGGCGATGTCCGGCCGGTCCACGGTCGCTTATGCCTTCGGGGTGTTGACGTTCACCTCCGCGTGACTGTGCCGGTCCGCCTGCGCAATGTAGGAACCGATGGCCTGCTGCACGGACGAAGCAACGGCGGGATCCTGCTGGAGACGCGCGAGCAGGTCCCGAGCAGCGGCCGTAATCTCGTCGTCCCGGTCGGCGCCGCTGCGGCCCACCTCCTCGGCCAGGACCTCGCGTCGGGCGACGCTGTCCGGACGGGTTTCGACGGCCTCGACCGCCTGGACGACGTCGCTGCGGTCACCGAACCGACCGACCAGCAGGTTCTTGAGGCGCTGATAGCCGTCAACCAGCGCCTGCTGACTGACGTCCCCCGCGCCTCGGAGGAGCCCTGCGGCCACAGCACCGGCGATCGCCGCCGAAATCGGATCCATGATGTCCTCCCCCTACACGTCCATCATCGATGTGACGCACATTACAAGGTGGATGGACGCCCGCCCCTGGGAATCAGGAAACCGCGACCGAGCCCTCCTGCTCGACCTCGACGCGCGGTGGTCACTCGCGCTTGCGGACCTGCCAACCGTCCTCGTTCACGCCGCGGCGCCAGTTGCCGGAGACGCGAGCACCACATCGGGCTGTGCTCCGGCTCACCCAACGTCGCGTCTTCTGTGCGGCGATGTATCGAGCACGACCCCGGCCGCCGCCAATTTCCGGCGAAGATTCAGCGCCACAGATCTCTGAGACGACATCCGCTTTCCGAACGTGATCGTTTGGTTCGGGCTGGGTGGGCATGAACTCCGGCTGGCGACGGGAGAGATGGGGACGGTCCGTTCGCTCGCATCGCTCGTGGAGGTGGCTGGTGCCGTCGGTGCTCGGTCTGCTGGAAGCCGGAGAAGCAGGTCAGGGAAGTGGTCGCACGGTTGCAGGAGGAGGCCGAGCGGGTGCAGGCCGCGCTCGGCGAGGCGGAACGCGCGCTTCATCGTCTGGTGGATGCCCGTGCAACGGTGGCCGAGGTACTGGCCGAGCCGCCTGCCGCGGTGGCGGAACCGGTGCGGAGGGCGGTGGCGGGCTCGGTGGTGCCGTACCGGTCCGAAGGCTTGGCGGCGTCGGTCCTGGCGCCGGACTACCAGCGGATTGTGTCGGTGCTGGAGTCGGAAGCGGGCCCGGATTGCATGCGCTGCCGGCAACTGGCTGCGGCCCTGGACTTGCGGTTCGTCTCCACCAGCAGCACGCCGCTGGCCTGGGACACCGCCCCGCGGCCACCGCCCTCGACGCGGACACGCGGGTAGGACCCGATTCTGATCACCCACCGGACGCCCTGCCTCGTGAAAGCGCGAGGTTAGTTGGAGTCAGTCCGCGGAGACGATCCCAGTGAGAACGCGAACGGCCTCGCGGGTGCTGTCCGCGGCGAAGCGAACATCTCTCACCTCCTGGAGTGGCTTCCCAGGCTTGGGCGCCACGGGGCCTGCGCGAGGACAACGGCGGGTGCCGCCCATCGGGCAGTGGTCGCCATGAACCTTCGCAACGTCAACCGCCCCTCCGTCGCGGATGCTTGCTGCACTGGAAATTACCCCCACCCGTTCTCGACGGTTAAGCGATGAAATCACCTACTGGCTTGCTTTCTTTCGCAGGTGCGTGCTGGCGAAGGAACCTTCAGTGGGAGCCGCAGTCACTGCTTCCGCCAGCCCTCTTCCACAACGATCCAGTTCTCGCCAGTGAGCTGCTGTTCAAGAAAGGCATAGGGGAGGAGGCCGTCGCCCTGCATCCCCCTGCGGATACCCCAGCTGTTGCGGACCCGGAAGGCACCCGGGCCGGTGCCGCGATCGTAGGGAGCGGTGTCCGCCTCGTCGTCGTAGCCCGTCAGCACCACCACATGAGGTCCCACCGACTGCTCCGTGGGCAGTTGGACGGGATCTGGCGACGGACCGTGCAGATTGCGACCCCCGGGGAATGAGTCACCGTCCGGCGCGGTTGCCGCGCCGGAGGCGGGCCCTGATCCGAGTGGCCGCAGTCCTGGCCGCAAGCCCGAACGACACTGCCGCTGTGGCGAACTTCAGACCGGCGGTCAGGGCGGGCAGCAGCGACCAGAGCTGCTCCGCGAGCGTGTGCACGGTGGACATCACGGTCTCCCCTCGGTTGCCCCCCGTGGGCCGGGGGTAGGTGGAAACCAGGTTCGGCTGGGAGCCGTCCAGGCCCGTCCATGTCCGGGAAGTGAACGAAAACGGAGGGCGGCGGACGGATACGCGAGGGGGGTCGGTTGGCGGATCTGCGTGCGGAGCTGACCACGTTGTACGAGGACGCGGGTTCGCCCTCGCTGGAACAACTGGTCGTCGCGGCCACGCGGGAGGGGTGTACGGTCTCGCGTTCGGCGCTGCACAACCTTCTACGCGGAACCGGTCGGCCGCGCCTCGCGACCGTCGAGTCCTTCGTCGTCGCCTGCGTCGCCCACGCCCGCACCCGGCGGCCCCGGATCCTCCTCTCGGAGGAGGTGACGGACCTCGCCCGCTGGCGGGCCCTGGCACGGCCGCCCGGGCCGGAACCGGGACCTGAGCCCGTGGTGCAGGCACTTGCCCGATACTTCGTCCGGGCCGTGGAACGGGCCGGGGTACCGCACTACCTGCCAACCGGAATGGACCCACTGGCACTGGACCAGCCGCGCAGGGTCTCCCCGGCAGGCGACCGGGGCCGGATGCGGTCCCTCACCCCCGTCTTCCCCTGGCGTCCCGGCCAGGACCAACCGCGAGTGGTGCTGCTGGCCGATGCTGGGCTGGGCAAGACCTGGCTGCTGCGGATGGAGGCCCGGCGCCTGGCCGACGAGGTGCTGTCCAGACCGGCTGAACGGTCGCCCGTACCGGTCCTTCTGCGCTGCGGCGACTTGGCTGGCCGGTCGGAGGCGACCCTCGCCTCCGCCGTCACGGGACGGCTCACCGACCTCGGTGTGGTGGATGGGGCCGACGGCACCGAGGTGCTCCGGCTGCTCGCCAGCCGACGGATCACGCTGCTCCTCGACGCCTATGACGAACTCCCGGGCCACGCGGCCCGCTCTGCGCTGTGCGGGCTGCTCGGCACCGCCCCGGACGATCTACGGATCGTGCTGGCCAGCCGCTGGGCCGGGTACACCGGCCCGCCGCCCACCGGTGGAGGACCGGCGTGGGCCGAGTACCGCCTCGATGCCTTCGGGCAAGCCCAAACCGAGGCGGTGATCCGGACCTGGCCGCTCACCGAGGCTGCCCGGGCCTCCGTGCGCGCGCGGATCGCCACGCCGTCGCTGGCCGGGCTGGGCAACGTACCGCTGTTGCTGGCGCTGCTGTGCTCGCTCACGGAAGAGGTTCCGGTGGGCGGCGGGGAATCCGACCTGCCTGCTTCCAAAGGAGAGTTGTACGAGCGGATGCTCCGCCGGTTCCTGGTGCACGAGCAGCGCCCGCCAGCCGCCGACGACACCGAGGCGGACCGGCTGCTCGGCGTACTTGCCCCCATCGCCTTCCACTTCGCCGTACGGGAGGGCGGCTGGACGGACGTCATGCCGCGGGAGGAAATGCTGCGGGCGATACGCGGGGCCGGGGCCCCGTTCACGGAGCTGGGGCAGGACGCGGCGAGGGTGCTGCGCACGTTGTCCGTCGACGCGGGCGTGCTCCAGCCGCCGGGTGACCCCAGCGGCGGCCGGAGCCAGCCGTATCTGTTCGCGCACCGGTCCTTCGCCGAGTACCTGACTGCCCGCCACCTGGCCGCCGTCCCGGAGGCCAAATGCCTGGCGGTGCTGGACACCCACCTCGCGGACGGCGGCCGGTGGGAGGACACGCTGGTCATGCTGGGTCGGCTGACCTGGTCGGGGCCCGGAGGCCGGGGGCGGTTCGAGCGGATGCTGGAGCACCTGCTGGCCGACGATCGGGTGCCAGGCCATGGGAACGTGCTGCATGCGGTACGGATGCTGGGCGATCTGGACGACCCGGCCCACCCGGGGCAGCCCCTTTCACAGTTGTCCGCACCCTTGACGGGACGGCTGGTGGAGCGGTTCCTGGCCGCGGTGGAGGACGAGCCGTATGCGGCCTCGCGGGTCGTGGGCTCCTGCCGGACCCTACCGGACACGGTGATCGATCCGCTGCTCGCGCTGCTGCGCTCGAACGTGCCCCGCTACTCCGACTTCCCCCGGGTGCTGGCCCGCCACGCCCAGGCATCGGTAACGGCGTTCCTCGGCATGCTGGCGGAGCTCGACCGCGGCTGGCGGGCACGCGACGCGGTCGAGGCGCTCACCCACCGGGCGGACGCCGAATCGCTGCGGTGGCTGCTGAAGATCTTCCGGAACGTGGGCCGGTGCGGTCAGAATCCCGAGGAGAAAGACCCGTACGAGGCGGCGGTGAGAGCCCTGCGGGCGCGCCGCGACCCGGCCGCCCTCACCCCGACCCTCGTGGCCGCCCAGGAGGGGCCGACGGAAATCGGCCCGGACGACTGGATGCCATACCTGATCCGCCACGGCGCCGTGGAAATCCTCGGCGGCTACCCGGACGCGGCGGCCACCAAGGCCCTGCTGACCGCGCTGAAGGACAGCAATCCCGGCATCCGGCGGTCCGCCGCGTCGGGCCTGGCCGACCGGTCCGGTCCCGACGTCCGCGCGGCGGTCCAGGACGCCCTGCGGCAGCCGGGCGGAAATGCCGGCTACCTGGGCGAGACGATCCGTGCGACGGCCCGCAGCGTGGGCATCCCGGAAGCGGACCTCCCGGCCCCGGACCCCGAAGGCCCAGTCTGGCAGCCTCCCCGGCCCCCCTTCCCGAACCCGGCGGCCTGGCTCGGCCCGTCCCGTGAGTACCCGCCACGTCTGGGCAGTCGGCCCGCCATCCCGGAGAAGACCGACAGCCAGGCCACCCGCCCACGAAAAGGCTCACTCGGCGGACGGCCACCAGGCTTCAGCGAAGAGCGGTATAAGAAAGGCAACGTCGTCGCACGGACGATCAACCGGCTCAAGCACGCTCGGGCCGTAGCCACTCGCTACCACAAGCGCGGCTACGTCTTCCTCGGCACCGTCACCGCTGCGGCCCTCGTCGTGTGGCTCCGAACGTGATCGCCCCAACAGCACACCTAGGCCACACCTGGGCCGTACACGATGGCCTCCCCACCATCGCGGGCACCGCACGCAGTGACCACAACTCGCTCGAGCAGGGCCTACAGGCATCCGGCCCAACTGGCGTGGATCGTGTCGGATGAACTGTGGTCGTCGATCGAGCCGTTGCTGCCGGAGCCGGGGCCGAAGCTGGTGGAGGGGCGGCTGCGGGTGCCGGACCGGCAGGCCCTGTGCGGGATCCTGTTCGTCCTGTACACCGGGATCCAGTGGGAGTACTTGCCCCAGGAACTGGGCTTCGGCTCGGGGATGACCTGCTGGAGACGCGCCTGGTGGCCTGGAGCGAGGTCAGCGCGCCAAGTTCTCCGGTGGAGAGGTCGCCTTCCACAATGCTCACTTCTCTGGTGGCGTCGTGGGTTTTGGGCCGCAGAGTTCGGAGGCGCTCGGATGTACTTCCCCGACGCCAAGTTCAGCGGAGGCACTGTCTCCTTCGAAGAGGTCAAGTTCGCAGCCGGCCTGGTCTGCTTCGACCGAGCTCGCTTCACCGGCCGTCGGGTCCACTTCCGCAATGCCAAGTTCTCCGGTGGAGAAGTCAACTTCCTCGACGTCATGGACTGGTCAAGCCCGCCGGAGTTCGATCCCGTTCAACCACCTGCAGATGTAGTGATCACTCACCACCCAGGCACTGCCTAGCCGGCTTACGCGTGGTTGCGCGCCCTACCAGGTGGTGTGTGTCGACGTCACGGACACCGACCTGCAGGCCACGCTGCTGCCGGGAGGGGACACAGGCTCCGAGGCGGTCCGCGGGGCCCGGCTCGCCGCGTTGCAGACTGCGCTCGGGAAGGCTTCCTCAGAGGAGGGCTTCAGGCGCACGCTCGTCTTCCATCACGTGGTCAAGGAAGCGGAGGCGTTCGCTGCCGGCCTTCCCCGCCTCGGGAGGGCCTTCGCCCTGGCCGACGCCCGCCCCGACCTGCTGCGCGGTGAACCAGCCGCACCTGTCACCTGACGCGCCCGCGCCACCGATAGAAGCGCGTCTCACCCGGTCCGCACCAAGCTGGATCGGCACCCCGGCCAACAGGGCGCCGACGTCGATCGTCTGCCCGGGCCACAGCATGATGAAGCCCTGGCGCTGTAACTCGAGTGGTGTGGGTTGGCAGCGATTTCCTGGATCAGTCGGTCTTCTGCCAGATACGGACGTCAACGCTCACGTTCTGGGCTTGCGGGTGCACGGCGGTCACGATGACGAGCGCGGAACGTCCTTCATTGGTGATCAGACAAAGCTTGCCTCCCACAGCAACGGGAAGGTCCGTGATGCGCTGTCCCTGGGTCTGTGCGAGAGCGGCACACCGTGCGGAATCCGGGTCCTCCCCTTGAGGGACCACGGCCAAGTTCGCTCTGTCGCTCCGCAACACGGCCTCTTGCCCGTCGCTGATTTTGGACAACTCGATGTCGCCGTCGGTTGGGAGGTCACCCCCAGGGGGAACCGAGTCCAGGTTGAAGTCACCTGAGACAAGCAGCATTCCAGACCAGCGGACCGCGGGAGAACTGGAAGTGGAAGCCGATGTACCGGAGGCTTCGGTCGGCCCAGGTGCTGTTGCCGTGACCGTGGCCGTGGCCGTGGTGGTTGCGGTTTCGATGCTTGCGGCAGGTGAGTTAACCCCGGCCGCCGGCAGACCGATGAAACCCACGAGAAAGGTGAGAACCCCTGTTACGGCGGTGATGAGGGCAGCAACAGCGGACCAGTGTTCGGGCGTCCTTTTGACACGCGGTTCGCCCTGCGGTGGCGCTGGTGGCCCTGAAGGCGGAGGTGGAGTTGCCATGAACGTCCCCCGTTCAGCGGTGTAAAGCGCAAGCGTTGCACCTCACTGGCGTCCATGCTGGCCACCTCCGATTCCGTAACGTGTTCGTGCCTTTACTCCAGGTGAAGCGATGCCCTGACCAGCGTCAAGGCGATACAGCACCGCGTCGGCCCGGACGGCGCCGGCCGGGGCCACGTAGATGGGCCGGTTGGCGAGGGCGCCGTCGCGGATCTTGGTTCTGTCGACGATCTTTTGATCCGGACGGTCTGCCTCATCGTGCGAGCAGGACGCGTATGCGAAGGAGATCGAGGCTGGCCCGGCCGAACATCTGACGCTTCAGCATCTTGAGTCGGTTGATGTTGCCCTCGACGGCGCCGGAACTATGGGGCAGGGACAGGCCGTTGCGGACGGCGTCGAAGTCGCGGCGGAGGTTGCGGGCGAAGCCTGCGAGTGGGGCCAGGGAGTCCTGTTCGGCTCCGCTGATCCGGTCCTCCAGACGGTCGCCGTGGCGTGCGGTCATCATGACGGCGAACTTCCTGACGTGCCCGGTGAGCCGGTCCAGCTCGGGATCGCGTTCACGTAGCCCGTGGAGCTTGTCAGCCTCCTCGTCCCGCAGGTGTTCGGGATGAGTCATGATCCATGAAGTGACTTCGCGGACCGAGGGAGGCTTGGGACCCGGGTCGGGTGCGTGTCCGCGTCCGGTTCGGTAGCGCCGCAGATGACGCTGGACTGCCAACTCGCCTCCGGGGTAGCCCTGTTCCTGATTCTCACGGCGTAGCTGAGCGGCGTTCCTGGCGCCTTCGTTCCAGCGCCGGGGCAGGTAGCCAAGGTATGGGTCAACGACGTGCGCCCGCTGCAGGCTCTTGGCCACGACGTCATCCGCGGAGGGGGCGTTGACCAGCTTGCGGACGGTGGCCTGGTCCAGTCCGAGTATCCGGCCGATCGCCGCCTTCGACATCCCCTGCTGCCACAGCTCGCGGGCGGCGGGATGCTGTTCACGGAGCCGAGTCACGATCTTCAGCTCTGTCGATGGCTGGACCATCTCGTTTGCGGGCCCGCGGTCGGGCTTACGAGCGCACCCGAGGCAGCCGCGCTCGGGTTCGGGTCCGAGCCCGAACCCGGGCCCGGGTTCGCGGTCAACCTCGCCGTCGGACTCGGGCTCGGGCTCGTGGCTGGGGTCATTCTTGGGATCGGCTACGCGCTCCTTGCCGGCCTCGACGCCGGGTTCAGGCGGGAGCCAGACGTGCATCGCGGAGCCCGGGCCGATATCCGGAGCGACGCCTTCTTCGGGTTAGCCTGCGGGCTCGCCGTCGGGCACGTCTTCGGGGGCATGGTCACAGCGTTGTTCCTACGCACGTCCGGGCTTGCGATCAAACCGTTCTCCGACGCGGTGGGGCTCGTGGTCGTGCCCGGGTGCGGGATCGCGTACAGCGCGCGGGCTTCGCGTCGGTATGCAGTGCTCCTGTTCTGCTCGCGGCGCCGTCTACCGTTCGGGCTCGGCCTGTTCCTGGACTGGGCCGTCACCGCTGGACTCATGCGCTACAGCGGACCCGCCTACCAATACCGCCACCGCGAACTCCAGCACTGGCTCCGCCAGCCCCCCCACCCCTGCCCTGACCTCACAACCGCGCCGGAGACGACCAGCTGGTCCCTGCTGCGCAGCGCCGCGCTCCCCTGCCCTCCGCTCTCGCCGAGCCCCTGTGCACGACCGTTGAACCCGGCCTGGTCAGCCCGGAGAACGGCCTGCTCGCCCTGGCCAGGGGCGACCACCACAGCAACCGCCTCCAGATGCACCGGCTGGCCCGGGTTGCCGCCCTAATCCCGCGCACCCGAGCGGGGCGCGGAGATCCACCTGATGCCCCGGGCGTCGCGCCCATCTACGGGTCCTGGCTGCCCAGCCCGGCCGTGCCACCGATCCCCAAGCGGCACTCCCAAGTGTGCCAAGGTTCGGTAGTTGTCACCGGCGCAGCCGGATGACGTGGTGAGTGGGATCGGCCGAAGCAGTCTGGCTGGCACCGGTGAGGCAAGCGGCCTGGCACGCACCTGGCTCGGCGGGACTTCTGTCACCGGCTACGGGGGATGCGTGCCAGGCCCGACAGCTCATTGGATCAGGTCGGTGTGCGGATGCTCGGGGGAGGTCGGGCAGACGTAGATCTGCATGTTGTCGGTGCTGCCGACTTCGACCCGAGTCGGCTGCGAGGGGCGCTGACCACGGTCACGATGGTCGGCGTAGGCGGCGGCCTGGTCTTCGTACGGCGCCCAGCTGCGTCCCTCAGCACCGTCCCATTCGAAGGAAGCGATCGTGAGTAGCGGGACCATCTGCACATCACAGACAGCGCAGTATCGGCGGTACGGGTCGGTGCGTCCCCACGGAGGCCATCCACCCACCTTCCAGCCGGGCGCGTCAGCCAGATGGACGTCATAGAACTCCCGTGGATAGTCCGCGTAGGAACTGTCCAAGCCGGCGCCGGCTGCCTGCCATCTGCTCCAGTCCCCCACCGTCAGACGCATCTCCGGGCTCAGATCCAGGCTGTTGGGGTACTCGGTGATCGCCTCTGGTGCCAGCACGCACGGCTGCGGCACATAGCCAGGATAGTCCGCCTCGTACGGTTCCGGCGGCGTGGCGAGGATGTCGACGACCGCGGCAGCGGACCGCCAGAACAGCGCGGTCGACGGCTTGTAATCCGGATCGTGGTCGTAGGGGCACCAGAGAATCTGGAGCAGATCGGCCTGGCCGGGCGGCCGCAACAGGGGTATGTCTCGCAGATACAGCTGGGCCACGGGCAACATGGGGACCGGGCAGTCCGCGGGCCCCGGAGGGCCGGCGTCGAGTCGCTCCGCGAGCCTCGCGGCATTCCGCTCCTTGATCGCCTCCTCCTCGGGCGTCAGCCCGGGACCACCAGGATCGCGGTGCCGCCGGGCCTGCATGCGCCTCTCGAGCCGCACTTCGGCCGGCGGCTGGCGGAACCCACTGTCCACGTGCAGGTGCGCGTCTTCGCAGTGCGGCCACGGCTCCTCGCTGGGCCACAGGAAGGGGCCACCCACAGAGCTGTCCCTGACCGAAGGCGAACCCGGCCGGGGATGCAGCCGAATCGCAGGTCGCGCCAGTGGAGCCAGCTCGGGAAAGACCGCGGTCACATCCATAGGCCGCGGCGGAGTGGTACGTACAAAAACCATGCCGGCGATCTTGCCAGCAGCCACCGACACAGTCCCCGGCCGCCACAACCGGCGCTGGCGTCAACCGGGTTGCAACACCCACCAACCCGGCCGCAGTGACAACAATCCTGCCTATGTGACAACGATCGTGCTGCCGCTCTCGAAGTGAAATGCACGGTCCACACTGGCCAGCGCGTCGGTGCAACAGAAGTTGCGCCAGAGCCCGTTCTCGTGCACAGAGCTCCGGATCCCCGCTGGACGATCCCGAACACGACGGCGGCCAGCACGCCGTTGCCCTTCCAAGGGGACATCAGACTCACGAAGGCAATCTGACCTGCACCTCGCCCGTCTGACGATCAACCTGCAGCTCCAGCGGAGCCGGCGCAGTACCCTCACTGACTCCTGTGGTGAGGTGAACGCGACGGCGTTCTCCCGGGAGATGGGCTGGGACCACATGGCAGGCCGGCCGCGCGCGGAGGAGGACGGCGGTATCTCCCAGTAGTTTCCGGTGAGCCCTTCCGTGTCATCGGGTGGGGACGGCGATGCTCAGTGTGCCCTGTGTGGTCATCGCGCCTGGGAGTGCAGTCCGCCGGCGAGGTTGTCCTGGGCCATGTCGTCTCGCTCAGCCGGTGTGAGCCACCGGGCGGATGAGCCGGCGGGGGTACGATGCACCCACAGCAAAGGGCCGCATCCGCGGGCCGGTGTCACCCACCGCCGACCGGGGCCAGGGAAGGTTGTCAACCCCCGCGACGTGTGCCCGGACACCGGGCCGGCCCGCCTGTCGTACGGGCAGGCCCGCGCGCTGCTCGACGAGCACACCGCGCCGCGCGGTTTGGGAACGGGCTGGGATCTGCACGAGTACCGTCACTCCGTCCTGACCCATCTTGGTGAGCAGGGCACATCGCTGCTGATGGCGAAGTCACGGCACAAGAAGCCGGAAAATGTCCGCCGCTACTTCAGACCGTCCCCGGATGCCATTGCCGAGCTCACCAGCCTGCTCGCCCCCCGGCGACAGCCACCGGTGAATGTGCGGTGCTGCCGTGGTCGGTACGTATCCGCTTCCATGCCTCCAGCGGTCTGATGATGACGAGCCGTGGGCGGGACCGGGCCAGCTGCTAGAATGGACGCGTTGGCCTTCGGCGCCCCAGCGGGTGTGTCCGGAGGCTTTTTTTCATGCCTCCTGACACATCTGAGTCCAGCACGCTTCCCACCACCAGCTACCGTGGCCTGCTCCGCAACCGTGAGTTCGCCGGTTTGTATGCCAGCTTCACACTGACGGTCGCCGCGAGCACCTTGTCGGGCCTCGCGCTCGGCACGCTGGTCAACCATCAGACCCAGTCCCCGTTCCTGACAGCCGTGAGCATGTACGGCGCCACGTTCGCGACGGTGCTCGGTGCGCTGACGCTGATGTCGGTCGCGGACGGAAGCCGTCCTCGCCGGACCCTCGTCGCGCTCCAGTGCGTCTCGCTCGTGGGTGTTGCCGCACAGGCGATTCCAGGGCTGCCGCTCGCTGCCCGGTTCGGTCTGCTCCTGGTACTGGGGTTCTTCCAGTCCCTGGGAACCGGGACGCGGATGGGGCTGGTCGCCGAAGTGGTGCCGACCTCCACGTATGCACTGGCACGTTCGCTGATGAACATCACCTCGGGCGGCATGGCCATCCTCGGCTACGCCATCGGCGCCGTACTCCTGCGGTACCTGAGCCCGCAAGAGGTCTTCGTCGCCGCGACAGCCCTGACCGGAGTCGGATTGACCATTGTGACGGTGACTGTCCGGGAACACTCGATCCGTCTGACCCGTCGCCCCGGACTGCGCCAGACCTGGACCACGAATATCGCGCTCTTCTCCCACTCCGGCCAACGCGCGCTGCTGCTGAACCTGTGGGTCCCCAACGGCCTGATCGTCGGCTGCGAGGCCCTGTTCATCTCCTGCGCCCCCAATCACGCGGGCGCCTTCCTGGCCGCCGGATCGGCAGGCATGCTCCTCGGTGACCTGACTGTCGGGCGGCTGTTCACCGCCGAGCAGCGACGCCGCCATGCATTCGCCCTGCGACTGCTGCTCGCCATCCCCTACTTGCTGTTCGCCGTCCACCCGCCCGTGCTGGTGGCGACAGCCGCGGTGTTCATCGCCAGTGCCGGGTTCGCCGCCACCCTGCCGCTCCAGGAGCAGCTTCTGGAGTTGACCCCCGATCCGGTACGTGGTCAGGTCCAGGGAGTTGAGTCCGCTGGCCGGATGACGTGGCAGGGTATCGGAGCTGCGATCGCCGGCGGCGTTGCCCAGCACTACACCCCCGGCACGGCCATCACCGCTGCGGCCGCAATCTCCGTCGCCATCACTGTCGTCTCCCGGCCCTTCGTGGTCCGCGCCCGGGCCGTCGGCGTCGAGACGGCCAACGCACAAGCCAGCCCGAGTCGGTACCCCAATGCACCACCCTTCAACCACGGCAAGAGCGGCCCGCCCGCCCGCACGCCCCCCCCCCCCGTCGCTACTCG
>NZ_JBHYKH010000227.1:7470-13813 GCF_042741275.1 Streptomyces sp. NPDC058964 | reverse complement strand
AACCGCGACATGAGGGCCTCGGCGCGGGGGGGGGGCGGGCCGCCCCCGGGGGGGCGCCCGGCCCCGCCGGGGGCGCCCCCAAACCCCACCGGCCCCGCCGGGCTAATCTCCCGCCCCCCCCCGCCCCCCCCTCTTCCGCGTCGGCTGTGACGTCAGCGCTTGTCGACGAACTTCCAGGCGGCCGGCAGCAGGCCCATGGCCAGGACGGCCTTGAGGGCGTCGCCGATCAGGAACGGGGTGAAGCCGCTCGCGACGGCGAGGGAGGTGGACATGTCGGCGGCGTAGGCCAGGTAGGGGACGCCGACGGCGTAGATGATGGCCTCGCCGAGCAGCATCGTCCCCGCCATGCGCAGTACGGAGCGGTCGGCGCCGCGGCGGGCCAGGGCGCCCACGACGGTGGAGGCGAGGATCATGCCGAGGATGTAGCCGAACGACACGGCGCCCGCGCCGGAAGTGCCGCTCGCGAACCACGGCACGCCGACGACGCCGGCGATCGCGTAGAGCGCGAGGGAGAGGAAGCCGCGGCCGGCGCCGAGGGACGTGCCGACGAGCAGGGCGGCGAAGGTCTGACCGGTCACCGGAACCGGGGAGCCGGGCACCGGGACGGAGATCTGGGCCGCCAGGCCGGTGAGCGCGGCACCTCCGACCACGAGGGCGACATCCCGCACGCGGGACGCGGGCAGGAGGTCGGCGAGGACCGCGCCCGGGCGGGCGGCGGCGGTGGCGGTGGCGGTGCTCATGGGGACTCCGCGGATGTCGGCACGTTGGGACACGGCGACGCTATCCCAGCGCGGTGGAGTCGATCACCGTCAGCGATCGACAAAGGGTGGAACGGGGAGTTGGTGGACTCCGGACAAATGATGCCGGTTACACCGGGTGCGGCGTGATGCCGATCACTGAGGTGGAGATGGATGGCTCACGTCATGAACCGTCAGCCGGGTTGTGGGTTCCCGCCAAAGGAATCCTAGTGCTCTGGTCGGATTCACCTTTCCTGCCCTACTCTTTCAGTCATGGTTGCCCAGGCCCTGAACTTCACGTCGCGTCGCTATGTCGACCTGCGGCGCCAGGGCACGTCCACCTGTCGCCGACCGGTCTGAGGCGCGGCCGCGGGCGCGCCTCGACTTCCCGAGACGTGTCGGCCCCCGTTCCCGAGGACGGTCAACCATGCCCCGTACCACGGCAGTCCTTCTCGACTCCCCCATCCCCCGAGCCGCCGACAGCGACCGGCGGCGGACCAGCGCCAGCGTCGTGCTGCGGTCCGTGCTGGAGCACGGTCCGGTGGCGCGCAGCACCATCGCCCGGCTGACCGGGCTGTCCCCCGCGTCCGTGACGGACTACTGCGCCCGGTTCGCCGAACTCGGGTTCATCCGTGAGGCCGCCGCACCCCGGCGGTCGAACGGGGTGGGCCGCCCGCATGTGCCCGTCGACCTGGACGACTCGCGGTTCTTGGTCGGCGGGGTGCACATCGCCGTGCCGTACACCACGGTCGCGCTGCTCGATCTGCGTGGACGGGTGGTGGCGCGCCGGGAGTTGAAGCACGAGCGCACGGATCCCGGGTGGGTGCTGGCGCACGCCGCGGACGGTCTCGCCGCGCTGCTCGCCGGGGCCCCGGACAGCCGGCCGCTGGGGATCGGGGTGGCCGCCGGCGGCTGGGTGGACCGCGACTTCGGGACGATCGTCGAGCACGGACTGCTGGGCTGGCGGGACGTGGCGGTGCGGGAGGTGCTCGGGGCGCGCACCGGGCTGCCCGTCCATGTCGACGGGCACGCGCGGGCGCTGGTCAACGGCGAGCGGCTGTTCGGGCGGGCGCGGGGCAGCGGGAGCGTACTGCACCTGTTCGTCGGCAACGTGGTCGACGCGGCGTTCGCCACCAACGACGCGGTGCACTACGGCCCCCGCTCCCAGGCGGGCACCATCGCCCATCTGCCCGTGCCGGGCGGCGTCGAGCCCTGCGACTGCGGACGGACGGGCTGCCTCCAGGTGGAGCTGAGCGAGCGGACGGTGTGCCGACGGGCCCGGGAGGCCGGGGTCGTCGACGGGGCGAACCCGATGCACGTGGTCGCCGCAGCTGCGGCCGGTGACCCGGCGGCCGCACGGCTGCTGGTGGAGCGGGCGCGGACGACCGGGCGCGCGGCCGGACTGCTGCTGGACGTGCTCAATCCGGAGACGGTCGTGGTGACCGAGATCGGAATCATTCACCGGGCGGACTGTCTGGACGCATTGCGGGAAGCCGCCGGAACGGACCGCGCGGCACATGTCCTCCCGACCAGTTTCCCGGACTCAGTACTGGCGGTGGCGGGCGGTTCGGTGGTTCTGGACGTGCTGTACCGGGATCCGCTGAACGCCGCACCCGAGGCTATTTAATTCAGAAACTCCGAATGTTGACAGGGATCACCGATGACCGGGAACATCCTGCTCATGAGCTGTCGCACCCTCTGTTGCTGACGCGTCGACGCGCCCGGAGCGCGTATCTCTCACGACGCGTCACGAACGCGTCCTTCCTTGTGTGAATTCCCTTTCCCCGGCTTCTTGAGCCCGGAATTCCGCCTGCCTTCCTGCCCTATGAACCCAAGGGGTCCTCCCATGCCTTCCGTGCCCGCTTCCGGCTTTGACCGCCGGCTCTTTCTCACCTCTTTGCTCGGCGCCACCGCCGCTGCCGCCGGCCTGAGCGGTTGCGCGGGCAGCAGCGCCGCCGCCGATTCCGAAGGTGCCTCCTCCGCCCCGCTGGCCGGCAAGGTCCCCTCGGGCACGAGCCTGAAGGTCGCCTCCTATCTGAACGCGCAGCAGCTGCAGTTCAGGCTGGCGAAACTGCCGGCGCTTCCGTTCACGGTGTCGAGCTGGGTGAACATCGGAGCCGGCCCGGATGTCATCAACGCCTTCCGGGCCAAGTCCCTGGACCTGGCCAACAACGCGGGCATCCCGCCGATACAGGCGCACTACCAGGGCTTCGACGCGAAGATCGTCGCGATCGGCATCACCCGCAAGCCCAACTACCTCTTCGCCACCAAGCCCGGCAGCGACATCCGCACGGTGGCGGACTTCAAGGGCAGGAAGCTCGCCTTCTCGCAGGGCCAGGCCCAGGGGGTCGTGCTCCTGCGGGCCCTGAAGAAGGCGGGTCTGAAGTACGACGACGTCAAGCTGGTCCCGTTGACCAGCAACCAGTTCCTCACGGCCCTGCAGTCCGGGCAGGTCGACATCGCCCCGCTCGCCAACAGCCAGGCCCCGGCCTATCTGAAGCAGTACGGATCGAAGGGCGCCCGGACCATCACCACCGACGTGGTCGACCTGCTCAACCTGCTGTGGGCGCCGCAGTCGGTGCTGAACGACCGCGCGAAGGCGGCCGCGATCGCCGCCTACATCCCGCAGTGGGCCAAGGGCCAGGTGTGGCAGTACGAGAACCCGGACGTCTGGAACCAGGAGTTCTACGTCAAGACCCAGAACCTGACCCTCGCGCAGGCCAGGTCGATCAGCGCGCTCGCCAACAAGCCCCTGTTCCCGCCGAGCTGGGACGAGGCGGTCAAGTGGGAGCAGGAGACCGCCGATCTGCTCGCGGAGGGCGGCTTCGTGAAGAAGTTCGACGTGTCCTCGCTCTTCGACCACCGTTTCGAGGGCATCGCCGCCAAGGCCGTACCGGCCCAGTACAGGAGGTGACGGCCGTGACCACCACCGTGAGCACCACGGCCGTCGTCCCCGCCGCGGACGAGACCCACCGGGTCCGCAGGCGGCGCCGCCTCTCCCCCGGCAAACGCCTGCCGGCCGCCCGGCTCGCCGGGCCCGCCCTCGTCGTCGCCCTGTGGGCCGCCGCCTCCGCCGCCGGGCAGCTCGACCCCGGTGCGGTCCCGGCGCCCTGGACGGTCCTGAGGACCGCGGGCCGGCTGTGGAGCGACGGCACCCTGCCCACCGACATCCTCACCTCGCTCGAACGGGCCGCGTACGGCTTCCTGATCGGCCTCACCGCCGGGGTCGTCCTCGCGCTGGCGTCCGGCCTCAGCCGGGTCGGGGAGGCATTGATCGACGGGACCGTGCAGCTCAACCGGGCGATCCCGACCCTGGGTCTGATCCCGTTGTTCATCCTCTGGCTGGGCATCGGCGAGACCTTCAAGATCGCCATCATCGCGATCGTCGTCTACGTCCCGATCTATCTGAACACGCATGCCGCGCTGTCCGGCATCGACAGCCGCTACGTCGAACTCGCCGAGGTCCAGGGACTGTCCAGGTTCCGGTTCGTCCGGCAGATCGTGATCCCCGGGGCGCTGCCCGGGTTCTTCGTGGGACTCCGGCTCGGAGTGACCGGTTCCTGGCTCGGCCTGGTGGTCCTGGAGCAGATCAACGCCACCAGCGGCCTCGGCTACATGATGTTCCAGGCCCAGAACTACGGCCAGACGGACGTGATCCTCGTCGGCCTGCTGATCTACGGCGTCTTCGGTCTGGTCTCCGACAGCGTGGTCCGTCTCGTCGAACGGAGGGTGCTGTCGTGGCGCCGCACACTGAACAGCTGACCCGGCCCGCCGTCCGGCTGCGGGGCCTGACCCGGTCCTTCGGGGACCGTACGGTCCTCGACGGCATCGACCTCGACCTGCCCGCCGGCCAGTTCACCGCCCTGCTCGGGCACAGCGGCTCCGGCAAGAGCACGCTGCTGCGGGCGGTGGCGGGGCTGGACCACGGTGTCCGGGGAAGCGGACGGCTCACCGCACCGGATCGGGTGTCCGTGGTCTTCCAGGACTCGCGGCTGCTGCCCTGGCGCCGGGTTCTGGACAACGTACTCCTCGGCCTGGACGGCGAGGACGCCGGGGAACGGGGCCGGGCCGCCCTCGAGGAGGTGGGCCTCAAGGGCCGCGAGCGGGCCTGGCCGGGCGAACTGTCCGGCGGTGAGGCACAGCGTGCCGCACTCGCCCGCTCACTGGTCCGTGAACCCGAACTCCTTCTGGCCGACGAGCCGTTCGGCGCCCTGGACGCGCTCACCCGGATCAGGATGCACAGCCTGCTGCGCGAGCTGTGGAAGCGCCACCGGCCCTCGGTGCTGCTCGTCACCCACGACGTGGACGAGGCGATCGTGCTCGCCGACCGGGTCCTCGTCCTCGACCGGGGCCGCATCGGACTCGACCTGACCATAGACCGCCCCCACCCGCGCTCCTACCGCGAGCCGGTGCTGGGTGAGTACCGCGAGCGGCTCCTCGCCGCCCTCGGTGTGACGGAGGACCACGCATGACCCGCAGGCTCCATCTCAACGCGTTCCTGATGAACACCGGGCACCACGAGGCGTCCTGGCGTCTTCCGGAGAGCGATCCGTACGCGCACGTCGACCTCGCGCACTACGTCCGGCTGGCCCGGACCGCCGAACGCGGCACCTTCGACTCACTGTTCCTGGCCGACGGGCCGCACCTGTGGGGCAGCGTCGCCCAGCGCCCGGCCGGCGCCCTGGAGCCGCTCACCCTGCTCACCGCGCTGGCGACGGCCACCGAGCACATCGGCCTGATCGGCACCGCCTCCACCTCCTACAACTCCCCCTACAACCTGGCCCGCAAGTTCGCCTCGCTCGACATCATCAGCGGTGGCCGGGCGGGCTGGAACATCGTCACCACCGCGGGTGCGGAGGCCGCCCGCAACTTCGGCCTGGACGCCGAGCCCGGGCACGCCGACCGGTACGCCAGGGCCGCCGAGTTCCTCGACGTGGCGCTCAAGCTCTGGGACAGCTGGGAGGACGACGCGATCGTCGCCGACAAGGCGTCCGGTGTGTGGGGCGACGACCGGAAGATCCATCCGCCCCGGCACCGGGGGACGTACTTCCGGGTCGAGGGCGCCCTCAACGTGCCGCGCTCGCCGCAGGGTTACCCGCTCCTCGTGCAGGCGGGGTCGAGCGAGGACGGCAAGGCCTTCGCGGCGAGGTACGCGGAGGCGGTGTTCACCGCCCAGCAGACCATCGAGGACGCGCGGGCCTTCTACGCCGACCTCAAGTCCCGTACGGCGGCGGCCGGCCGCGATCCCGGCCACATCAAGGTGCTGCCCGGCATCGTCCCGGTGATCGGCTCGACCGAGGCCGAGGCGCGGGCGGCCGAGCGGCTCCTGGAGGACCACATCGTGCACCGGCACGGGGTGGCCAACCTGGAGCGGCTGCTGCAGCTGAGCCCCGGCACGCTGGAGCTGGACGCCGAGCTGCCCGCCGAACTGCCCCCCGAGGACGCCGTCGAGGGCGCCAAGAGCCGCTACACGCTCGTCGTGGGTGACGCCCCAAGCCACCCGCGCACCCTGCCCCCGCGGGTATGGGGGGGCGGGCGGGGGGGCGGGGGTTTTTCGGTACACAATAACACTGGAGTATAGAAAAAAAAACCAGACACCCCCACAC
>NZ_JBHYKH010000227.1:5298-7460 GCF_042741275.1 Streptomyces sp. NPDC058964 | reverse complement strand
GCTCGCCCGACGCGAGCGGCTCACCGTCCGCCGGCTGATCGGGCGGCTCGGCGGCGGGCGCGGGCACCTCACCTTCGCCGGGACGCCCGAGCAGGTCGCCGACGCCATCGGCACCTGGTTCACCCAGGGCGCCGCCGACGGATTCAACATCATGCCCGCCGTCCTGCCCTCCGGCCTGGAGACCTTCGTCGACCACGTCGTCCCGGTCCTGCGCGCCCGCGGACTGCTGCGCGAGGGGTACGGACCGCGGCAGACCCTGCGGGAGAGGTACGGCCTCCCCCGCCCCGCCAACCAGCACACCTCCACCGCCCTCCTCGTCTGAAAGGACCCCCGGCATGTCCATCGAGATCCGCAAGGTCACCGCCAACATCGGCGCCCGAGTCTCGGGCGTCGACATCTCCAAGCCGCTCGACGAGGAGACCGTCGCCGCGCTCCGCGAGGCCCTCAACGTCCACAAGGCCCTGGTCTTCGACGACGTGAACCTCGACGACGAGGGCCAGCAGGCCTTCGCCCGCCACTTCGGCGAGCTGACCACCGCCCACCCGACCGTCTCCTCGGTCGACGGGGTCCCCAACGTGCTCCCCGTGGACAGCGAGCGCGGCCGCGCCGCCAACCACTGGCACACCGACGTCACCTTCGTCCTCAACCCGCCGCAGGCCAGCACCCTGCGCAGCATCACGATCCCGCCGTACGGCGGCGAGACCCTGATCGCCAGCTCGGCGGCCGCCTACCGCGACCTGCCCGAGCCGCTGCGCCGGCTGGCCGACACCCTGTGGGCCGAGCACACCAACGACTACGACTACGCGGTGCCGGACGAGGACATCGACGAGGAGCTGGCCGCCCAGCGCGCCCAGTTCACGTCCATCAAGTACCGCACGGCGCACCCGGTCGTGCGCGTCCACCCGCTGACCGGTGAACGCGGGCTGTTCATCGGCGGGTTCGCACAGCGCGTCGTCGGACTGTCGGTGAGCGAGTCCCGCAGGATCCTCGACCTGCTCCAGTCCTACGTCACCCGCCCGGAGAACGTGCTGCGCTGGCGCTGGTCGGAGAACCAGCTGGTGCTGTTCGACAACCGCATCACCCAGCACTACGCCATCGACAACTACGACGGGCAGCCGCGCCGGCTGCACCGGGTCACCGTCGCCGGTGACGTCCCGGTCGGCATCGAGGGCAAGGAGAGCCACTCGATCGCCGGGGACGCCTCGCACTACACGAGCGTCGCCGCGTAACCGTTCCACCACGGGCCGCGGTGTCCGCGTACGGACCCGACGACCCGCCGATGATCCCCCGTTCGGCCCCGAAGACCCCCGCGGTGCACCTGCGGGGGTCTTCTTGTTGCTAACGTGCAATTGCAAGTTACTTGCAATAAGAGGTTCGGAGGGGACCGTCGCCATGCCCGTCCACACGCTGCCTGAACTCCCGTACGACTACTCCGCGCTCGCCCCCGTGATCAGCCCCGGGATCATCGAGCTGCACCACGACAAGCACCACGCGGCCTATGTGAAGGGCGCGCGCCAACGACACGCTGGAGCAGCTCGCCGAGGCGCGGGACAAGGAGCAGTGGGGCTCGGTCGACGGCCTGCAGAAGAACCTGGCGTTCCACCTCTCCGGCCACACCCTGCACTCGGTCCACTGGCACAACATGACCGGCGACGGCGGCGAGCCCCCCGCCCAGGACGGCGTGGGCGAGCCGGCGGACGCCATCACCGAGTCGTTCTGCTCCTTCGCCGGCTTCAAGGCCCGGCTGTCCAGGGCGGCGGCCACGACCCAGGGTTCGGGCTGGGGTGTCCTCGCGTACGAGCCGCTGAGCGGGCGGCTGATCGTCGAGCAGGTCTACGACCACCAGGGCAACGTGGGCCAGGGCTCGACCCCGGTCCTGGTCTTCGACGCCTGGGAGCACGCCTTCTACCTCCAGTACCGCAACCAGAAGGCGGACTTCATCGAGGCGATGTGGCAGGTGGTGAACCGGCAGGACGTGGCCCGTCGCCACGCGGCCGCGAGGTCTCGCGCCGACGTCCTTCTCCTGGCACCCTGAAACGCGCAGCCGCGGGATCGTCTTGTCCCCCGTCACCAAGGCCGGCGGAAGAATGGGCCCCGCCCCCCCCGCCCCCCCGGCAAAGTCTCGCGGGGGGGGGGCGCGGGGGGGGGGGGGGTCGGCGCGG
>NZ_JBHYKH010000227.1:0-5288 GCF_042741275.1 Streptomyces sp. NPDC058964 | reverse complement strand
CGAATGAAGGGCCCGGCCCCGCGAGAACGTGACTCGCGGGGCCGGTCCCGTTCGGGGCCGGCATGCCGGGCGACAGCAGGGCCGACGAGGACCCGACCACCGGGATGCGCGGCGGCGGTGCCGCACCCCGGATGAACCGGGCGCGGGCGGGTCGCGTACCACGAGAAGGGGTACGAGGACCCTGGGGCGGACGGCCCGGGCGCGGGGAACGCGGTGGTCGCCGTGTTCACGGAGACAGGGAGCACATGTGTCCTACAAGCGGTGCCCGAGCTGCGGCGGGCCTCTTCAGGCGTTCCGTGACCTCACCGAGGAGGAGAAGCGGCACGTCCGGGCAGAGAAGACGGGCTTCGCGCCCGAGGCGTACATCCGCTGTGCCCGGGAGGGGTGCCGTCGCTACCAGCGCAGGCTCAACTGGAGCGACGGCGGGTACTTCCCCCCTCCCGGACCGGCGTGAGGGCCGGACGGTCAGAGGTTGCTGAAGTCGGGGCCCTTGGTTCGGGTCCGCTTGATCTCGTAGAAGCCGGGGACGGAGGCGACCGCGAGGGTGCCGTCCCACAGTCGGGCCGCCTCCTCGCCCTTGGGGGCGGGCGTGACGACCGGGCCGAAGAAGGCGATCTCCTCGCCGTCGGGGCCGGGGACGGAGATGACCGGGGTGCCGACCTCCTGGCCGACCTTGTCGATGCCCTCCTTGTGGGAGGCGCGCAGCTCCGCGTCGAACTCGAAGTCCTCCTGCTCGGCGTAGTCGATCAGGTCGGCGGGCAGTCCGGCGTCCGCGAGCGCTCCGGCGACGGCCTCGAGGGTCGCGCCCTCGCCGTTGTTGTGGATGCGGGTTCCGAGCGCGGTGTAGAGGGGGCCGAGAACCTCGGCGCCGTGCTTCTGCCAGGCGGCGGTCACCACGCGAACCGGCTTCCACGCCTGGACGGCGAGCATCTCGCGGTACTGCTCGGGCAGCTGGTCCAGCTTGTTCTCGTTCAGTACGCCGAGGCTCATGACGTGCCAGCGAACCTCGATGTCCCGGACCTTCTCCACTTCCAGCACCCACCGGGACGTCATCCAGGCCCAGGGGCACAGCGGGTCGAACCAGAAGTCGACGGGGGTCTTGCCGGACGTGGCCACGGTTTCGGACATGGTTCTCCTCGGAATGCGGGACTCTTGAACAGACAACATTCCCTCCGCGCCCGCCATTCCCCGGTATCCCGGGTCAGGTGTGCATGGCAGGATCGGTCCTGTCCCGCCGCAGCCGAGACATGTCCGAAAAGCCAAGAACCTCCAGAGGGAGTGCCGCCCGTGCCCGGTGAGAACCTGTCCCGCGAAGAGGCCCGGGAGCGGGCCGCCCTGCTGTCGGTCGACGGGTACGAGGTGTCACTCGACCTGCGCTCGGCCGTCGGCGAGGGGGACGGCGATCCGCGCACCTTCCGCTCGGTCACCACGATCCGCTTCCGCTGCAGCGAACCGGGCGCGTCGAGCTTCGCCGACCTGATCGGACCGAGCGTGACCGCCGTGTCGCTCAACGGCAGGGATCTCGACCCGAGCGAGGTGTTCGACGGTTCGCGGATCACGCTGGAGGACCTCGCCGCCGAAAACGAACTCGTCGTCGACGCGCAGTGCGCCTACTCCCGCACCGGTGAGGGCCTGCACCGCTTCGTCGACCCCGAGGACGGCGAGGTGTACCTGTACACCCAGTACGAGCCGGCCGACTCCCGCCGGGTCTTCGCGAACTTCGAGCAGCCCGACCTCAAGGCGCCCTTCCGCTTCGAGGTGCGGGCGCCGGAGGGCTGGACGGCGTGGTGCAACGGCGCGGGCGAACTCGTCGACGGGGTCTGGCGCTTCGCGGAGACGAAGCCCATCTCGACGTACATCACCTGCGTGGTCGCGGGCCCGTACCACTATGTGACCGACTCCTACGAGCGGGTCCTCGAGGACGGTACGCGCCTGGAGATCCCCCTGGGCGCCATGTGCCGCAAGGGCCTCGCCCCCTACTTCGAGCCCGACGACGTCTTCCTGATCACCAAGCAGGGCCTGGACTTCTTCCACGAGCACTTCGACTACCCGTACCCGTTCGGGAAGTACGACCAGGCTTTCGTGCCCGAGTACAACCTGGGCGCGATGGAGAACCCGGGCCTGGTGACCTTCCGCGAGGAGTACATCTTCCGCGGAAAGGTGACGCAGGCCTCGTACGAGGCGCGGGCCAACGTCATCCTGCACGAGATGGCGCACATGTGGTTCGGCGACCTGGTCACCATGGAGTGGTGGGACGACCTGTGGCTCAAGGAGTCCTTCGCGGACTTCATGGGCAGCTTCGGCACCGTCGGAGCGACCCGCTTCGCCAACGGCTGGGTCACCTTCGCCAACCGCCGCAAGGCCTGGGCGTACCGCGCGGACCAGCTGCCCTCCACGCACCCGGTCACGGCGGACATCCACGACCTGCAGGACGCCAAGCTCAACTTCGACGGCATCACCTACGCCAAGGGCGCCTCGGTGCTCAAGCAGCTGGTGGCGTACGTCGGCCAGGACGCGTTCCTGGAGGGCGCGCGGCGCTACTTCAAGCGCAACGCGTACGGGAACACGCGCCTGGGCGACCTGCTGTCGGTGCTGGAGGAGACGAGCGGCCGTGACATGGCGGCCTGGGCCCGCTCCTGGCTCCAGACGGCCGGGGTCAACTCGCTGACCCCGCAGGTGCTGCTGGACGCGGAGGGCCGGGTGGCCGAGGTCGCGGTGCTCCAGGAGGCACCCGAATCGCATCCCGAGCTGCGTCCGCACCGGGTGGCGGTGGGCCTGTACCGCCGCTCGCCGGAGGGCGCGCTGGAGCGCTACGCGCGCGTGGAGGCGGACGTGGACGGTCCGCGTACGGTCGTGCCGGAGCTGGTGGGCGCCCAGGCCCCCGAACTCGTCCTGGTCAACGACGACGACCTGACGTACTGCAAGATCCGCCTGGACGAGACCTCCCTGGCGACGCTGCGCGAACACCTCGCGGCGGTGACCGACCCGCTGGCCCGCGCCCTGTGCTGGTCGGCGCTGTGGAACATGACGCGCGACGCGCTGCTGTCGGCCCGGGACTTCGTGGACCTGGTGCTGCGCCACTCGGCGCGCGAGTCGGACATCGGGGTGCTGCAGATGCTGCACGCGTGGGCGGGCTCCGCGCTGGTGCACTACGCGGCGCCGGAGTGGCGGGCCACGGGCGAGCGCCTGCTGGCGGACGGGGCCCTCGCGGAGCTGCGGCAGGCCGAGCCGGGCAGCGAGCACCAGCTGGCGTGGGCGCGCTTCTTCGCGTCGGTCGCGTCGGGCGACGCGGATCTCGAGCTGCTGCGGGGCCTGTTGGAGGGTACGGCCAAGATCGACGGGCTGGACGTGGACCAGGAGCTGCGCTGGGCGTTCCTGGAGCCGCTGGCGGCCCACGGGGTCGCGGACGAGGCGGCACTGGCGGCGGAACTGGCCCGCGACGACACCGCCTCCGGCAAGCGTCACCAGGTCCGCTGCCTGGCCGCCCGGCCCTCGGCCGCGGTGAAGGCGCAGGCCTGGGCGCAGGTGGTGGAGTCGGACGCGCTGTCCAACGCCCTGGTCGAGGCGACCATCGCGGGCTTCGCGCAGCCGTCGCACCGCGAGCTGACCGCCCCGTACGCGGAGAAGTACTTCGCCGCGATCGAGCGGGTGTGGGCGGACCGGTCGATCCAGATCGGCATGGACGTGGTCAAGGGGCTGTTCCCGTCCCTCCAGGACTCCCAGGGGACGCTGGACGCGACGGACGGATGGCTGGAGGCGCACGCGGACGCGGCCCCCGCCCTGCGGCGACTGGTGCTGGAGGCGCGGGACGACCTGGCGCGGGCGCTGCGCGCGCAGGCCTGCGACGCGGCGGCGGACCGGTAGTCCGTAGGTAGGTCGGTAGGCCGGTCGGTAGGTCGTTAGGTCACACCTCTGGCCCGGACTTCGGCCGTCCGTGACCGTTACGGAATTCAGGCAATATCAGCCGTAACCCCTGGTCCACCCCGAACGGACCAGGGGTTTTCCGCACCTACTCGGCATCCGAACACCCGTCCTTTAGTGCCCGCTTGTCCGTATTTGTCGACAGGCGTGTAACAGCGGTTACAGGACGGACCGGGCGCGGGAATCCCCGGGTCATGACCCACAACACCCCGCTCTCCCCCCGCCCCCTCCGCCACCTCACCGAGGTGCACCGCCGTGTGCTGTCGACGGCCCAGCTCCGCGCCCACGGCGTCGCGACGGCCGAACTGAACGACCAGTGCCGGGCCGGCGGCCCCTGGCGGCAGCTCCTCCCCGGCGTCGTCCTGCTCCACCCCGGTCCGGCCACGAGCGAGGAGCGCCTCCACGCGGCACTGCTGTACGCGGCGCGGGAGTCGACGCCGGGCGTGCCGTCCCAGCCGCGCGCCGACGAACCGCACCGACCGGTCTACGCCGAGGCGATGATCACGGGTTTGGCGGCCCTGACCCTGCACGGCTTCTCCTCCGCTCCTCCGCTCACCTCCCAGGACCGCATCGACGTACTGGTGCCGCGTCTGCGGCGGCTGCGCACGACGGGCTACGTCCGCATCCTGCGCACCCCGTCCCTGCCCACCCCCCGCCAGGTCACGGGACTCCCGGTGGCGCCGGTGCCGCGCGCCGTGGCGGACGCGGTGGCGGAGCTGGCGGACTCGGGCTCGGTGCGCCGGCTGCTGAGCGAGGCGGTACGCGAGGGCCACTGTGAACCGACGTCCGTGGTCCGGGAGTTGAACCGGGCGAAGCTGCTGAGCCGCCCGCACGTGGTGGACGCCGTGGACTCGCTCCTGGCCGAGGGCCGGGCGATCGCGGAGGACCGGCTGTACCGGATGGTGCGGGAGTACGGGCTGCCGGACCCGGTGTGGAACGTGGACCTGAGGCTCCCGGGCGGCCCGCACCTCGGAGGCCTGGACGCGTACTGGCCGGAGCAGGCCGTCGCCGTTGAGCTGGACACGCGCGCACCGCGTCAGGACGAGGACGCCCTGTGGTCGGAGTACACCCGCAAGCGCGAGCACCTGGAGCGGCTGGGCATCACGGTCGTCCACATCACCCCCAAGAAGCTCAGGGACTCCGCGGAGCAGCAGGCCGCGGTGGTGCGCACGGCGCTGATGGCGTCCGGCGACCGCGATCCGGCGGCGTATGTCGTGGTGCTGCCCCGGCAGTGAGGGGCCGGGGACATCAGGAGGGGAGAGGAGGGGGGCGCCCGCCGGGGTGGGGCCCCACCCCGGGCGGGGGGGGGGGTGGGTGTGGGGGGGCCGGGCCGCGGGGGGGGGAATATAACTCGCCGCGGGTGGCGG
>NZ_JBHYKH010000226.1:6936-13886 GCF_042741275.1 Streptomyces sp. NPDC058964 | reverse complement strand
GAGAACCTCACGCGCCCCGCCGACATGACAGGGTTCGTGGTGCTCCCCAGACGCTGGGTGGCAGAGCGCACGTTCGCGTGGTTGATGAACTCCCGTCGTCTGGCCCGTGATTACGAGACTCTGCCCGCTTCCAGCGAGGCGATGATCCGGTGGTCGATGGTCACGAGGATGGGCCGGCGTCTGGCGCGGCCACGGGCCGCTGGCCGGCGCTGAACATCCCCGACGTCTCCTGCAGGAGCCACCCGCGCTCTGCCAGGCGCCTGGCCTTCGAGCGCACCCCCTCGGCCTTCGCCGGTGTCGTCCCCAGGCCCAGCCCCACCGCGATCTCCTTGGCCTTCGCCGGTCCCTTGCCCGCCGACCGCCGCTCCTCCAGCATGCTCAGAATCCGCTGGTAGTCCGCTGTCAGCACCGTAACCGGCAGCCCGTCCCGCCAGGGCCTCGGCGACGGACACGGCCAGGGCTTGACCAGTTCCTCCCGCGCGATCACTCGTCGGTCCAACTCAATCTCCGCGGCCTCCAACACCTCAGCCAATCGCGAGGCTTCCTCCCGCAGACCCTCCACCCGCACGCCGGCAGCGGCCTCCCGCTCCTCCAGCATCCCCAGCACCGACGCCACCGCGCACCCCTCGATCATGAAGCGGACACAAGACGCCGCATGCCTCCCTCACCCCGAGCGAAACCATGCCTGACCAGCGGAAATCAATAGATCACGTTCGGTTGAGATACGGCTTCCAAACGCCACTCAGAGGTCGTTCTCTTTCCGAACCTCGTGTGTGGTTTCTGCTGGTCAGGCATGAGTGCCCAGTTGTCGCGGGAGTCTCGGTCCGTTGCTGACCGAGATGGTGTGGGGGTGGCAGATGCCATCGATGCGGGCGGTGCTGGAAGCGCGGCAGAAGGCCGCGGCGGTGCGGGTGGAGGAACTCGAAGCCGAGCTGGAGGGGGTGCGGGCGGCTGTGGCGGACGCCGAAGAGGTGCTCAGGCGCCGGGTGATCGGCTTGGAGCAGTATCTGGAGGCGCTGGCCGAGGAGGATGCGCCCGCCGTAGTGGACGGCGGGGTGTCGCAGAGGAAGCCGGTGGGGTCGCTCCGGGCGGTGCCTCACCGCCAGGACGCGGCCGGGGAACCGCGGTGCTGTCGGTGGGCTACCAGGCGTTGATGGCCGCCGTCCTGGAGGCGGGAGTCGATGGGCTGGGTGCCCGGCGGGCAGCGGTGGTGCTGGGCTGGGACAGCGTCTTGGCCTCCCGTGTCGAGGGAGCGAGGGCCCGGCTGAAACGACTGGTGGAGCGGGGCTGGCTGGTGGAGGAGAAGCCGGGCAGGTTCATGCCCGCCCGTGCCGGAGCAGGACGCTGGTGCTGGGCGGCCAGGCGGCGGCTCATGAGCATGGTCATCGACCACAGGATGACGGTCTCGCTGGTGTCGGTGCGGCGTTCGTAGTCACGGACCAGACGCCGGCTGCGCAGGAGCCAGGCGAAGGATCTCTCCACGACCCAGCGGCGGGGCAGGACCTCAAAGCCGCTGGCATGATCGCTGCGGCGGACGATGTCGAGGACGACTCCGAGGCGCTGGGTGATCCAGTCGGTAAGGTGGCCGGTACAACCGCCGTCGGCCCAGATGCACCCCAGCCGCCGGAAGTGACTCTTTGCTGCGGGCAGCAGGGTGCGGGCCGCGTCCCGGTCGGTCGTGGAGGCCGGCGTGACCAGCACGGCCAGCAGGAGCCCGAGGGTGTCAGTGAGCAGGTGGCGCTTGCGCCCGTTGATCTTCTTCCCGGCGTCGTATCCCCGTGAAACGAGCGTGACCGTGGCGTCCGCCTTCACCGACTGTGAGTCCACGACCACCGCGCTTGGCTCCGGGCTGCGGCCCTCAGACAGGCGGACGGCCTCGCGCAGCCGGTCGTGCAGCTCGGCCACCAGCCCCGCATCTCGCCAGCAGGCGAAGAAGGCATACACGCGGGGCCAGGGCGGGAAGTCCGACGGCATCGCCCACCACTTGATGCCGTTGTCGACAAGGTAGCGCACCGCGTCGATCATCCAATGCCACGAAGTTAAGGCCCTGTTGGCGGTGTCAAGCGTGGCGGGAGACAGAAGCGGCCTCTGCTATCCAGGGGATCGACCAAGATCTTCCTGAGAAAGCAGAGGCCCGGTGGCCAAGTCTGTCATGGGCGGAACCGATGACGTGTTCGCGCCTCGTCATATTGGTGAGTTAACGCAGGTCATCCCACACGAGTTGGTGGATGCGGTACTGGATGAGAGCGGGGCTCGCGAGCGACGAGTTCGGAGCCTCCCCTCTCGCGTCGGGGTGTACTTCGTGCTCGCACTTGGGCTGTTCGAGCATCTGGGCACCGGACTGGTGTGGGGCAAACTCGGGGCCGGACTGGCCGCCAGGGTGCCGCAGCCCTCGGAGAAGGCACTTCGCGATCTGCGTCGGCGGGTCGGGGTGGCCCCGCTCAAGCGGCTGTTCGACGTGCTGGCCGGCCCGCTGGCCCAGCCGTCCACGCCCGGAGTGCGCTACCGACGCTGGCGCACGGTGGCCTTCGACGGTTGCGGGAGCCTGTCCGTCCCCGACCACGAGCGCAACCGGTCCTGGCTCGGCCGAACCGAACGCCGCTACGGCCCGACCGGCTACCCCCGGCTGATGCTCATGACGCTGTGCGAAACAGGCACCCGCGCCCTGATCGCAGCGGTCTTCGGCCCCGCCTCCAAGGGCGAGACGGACTACGCCCACGACCTGGTCGGCCACCTGACCCCGGACATGCTCCTCCTGGCGGACCGCGCCTTCGACAGCAACGACCTGCTCGCAGACATCGCAGCTCAAGGGGCTCAGTTCCTGATACGCGCTACCAGCACCCGACGACCGCCGGTGCTGGCGCTGCTGCCCGACGGCTCCTACCTGACCCGGATCGGGGGCCTCCCGTTGCGGGTGATCGAGGCCGAGATCCACTCCCGCACCGCCGACGGCGGCGACTTCGGCGGGACCTACCGCCTGCTGACCACGCTCAGCGACCACCGCACCGATCCGGCCGACCACCTGGTGCGTCTTTACCACGAGCGTTGGGAGATCGAGATCACCTACCTGGCGCTCCGTCACACCCTGCTCAAAGGGCGAGTTCTCCGTTCGAAGGACCCAGTGGGCCTCAAGCAGGAGATGTGGGCACTGCTCACCCTCTACCAGGCCCTGCGCTCGGTCATGGTGACCGCGGTGGAGACACTGCCCGGCTGCGATCCCGACCGGGCCGGCTTCACCGTCGCTCTGGAACCGCCCGTGACACGGTGGTCAGCCTGGCCGGAACGACCGCGCCCTCAGGGCCGAGCAGCCGTTCCGACCTGGTGGGGCACATCGGCGCCCGCGTTCTGCACGCGCTGCTCCCCGGGCGCCGGATGCGACTGTCCGCCCGCATCGTCAAGTGCGGACCCTCCGCTACAACATCTGGAACCGCGACGGCCGTCCACGCGACAGCACCCCGATCACCGCCATCGAGATCACCGTGCACCCACCAGCCCTGCCCAGCACGCAGGACCCGAGCCGGGCCCTCTCCGGCCGTTGGGGCCAGGTCTGCCAGCTCTTGGCCGCGAACTCCAACCAGGCCATGCACACCCGGGACATCGCACGGCATCTCGGGCTCCCCACCTCGGGGCGCCCCCTCAGCAGTCTCACCGCGCAACTCTGCTACTGGGCCCGCAACGGCCGGCTCATCCGCACCGCGCCAAGCACCTACAAGATCACTCTCCCTGATGCCTTGACACCGCCAACAGGGCCTTAACTTCGTGGCATTGGTCGATCATCTGCCGGTGACAGTAACCCTCCGGACGGCCGCCCCGGCCCGCCAGCCACCCCGGCACCGGCAGTAGATCCCGCACCGACGCCCACTCGGCATCGCTCATGTCCGAGCCGTACCGAGGCCGGCGCTCCGGCCGGCCACCCGCGTTCCCGAACCTATGGGCGAGACAGTCACACCCACGAATGGCCGGACTGGACCCGGCAACCGCGACCACGCGACACTTCGACACCAGGGCCTCTTGCTTCTCGCTGGACTCGACAACCGCGAGCTACCAAGAGGCCCTTCTTTCATGCACCCGCACCGGACGACTCACCCGAACCAGGCCCTTGTTCGAACCCCTCCGACCACACGGACGGATAGAGAACGGTCAGTGACCGAGCCCAAGATCGAAGCGGACTTCGTCTTCCTCGACGAGGCTCAGGACACCAACCCAGTTCTCGAACATGTCTTCAACGCCCAGCGCGACCATGCCCGGCAGCGCATCGCCGAAGACTACCTCCGCTGACAACGCACACCCGCCGACCAGCGAAGCTGCACAGCACCCCAGTAGCCAGCCCTGGCAGTAGCTTGCCGGGAATCCGCAACAAATCACTGCGAAACTTCACAGAGCGGTACCGTGATCTGTGCATCGAGGTGACACCACCTCACCGTACAGCGATGCCACACAGCGAAGACTCCAGTGACACCGAGGCACAGATGCGCACCAGGAACCGGTCTAGAGAAGCAGACGTGCTGACTGGCAGTCACTGCATAGTGAATGGCGTGCGCTTGAGCTTGTGAGACTGCGTGCGCTCAGCGAACCTGCGCGCCTCAGCAGTCGACCGAAGTGGCGCCAGGAACGGCTGTGGTCCGAGCTGGCAGCCTACGGCCGTCAACGCCCCCCGAAACCACGCAGTTGCGGTACTTCCTTGTGGCGGTGGCTCCCCAACCACGCACGATTCTCCACCATTCGGCAAGGTGAGAGCGCTGGGGAAAATGGCTCGCGCCAAAAGTTCACGATCAAGGCTTCCCCAGCCCCTCAGCTCATGACCGACACCGCGGCCGCGCCCGCATGAGGAGGGGGATCCCCCATGGACTCGACCACGGCCTTCATCATTTCGATCGTCATCGCGAAGGTCTTCACACTGCTCGGCCTCTGGCTCCGTCTGAGCTGGCGGGCGCGCCGTGAACAGGAACGGCACCGGTATCTTCGCGGGGTCACCGACACGGTGATTCCAGGCGGCCAGGTGGAGCTGGACGCCCAGGACGGCGAGGGTCACCGGCTGCACGTGAAGATCACCCGCACTCCGGTTCACGGGGAGGACCAGGCAGCGTGAGCAACCACGACCCGGCCGACGGCACCGACCGGACGGCACCCGCACCCGCACCCCCCGGCCCGCCCGGCCAACGCCGTCGCGCCCAGCTACAGGCAGACGACGAGTTCTCCGCCTTCTACCGCGCGAACATCCACCCCTTGGTGGGCTTCCTGGTCAACCACAGTGCCAGCGTGCACGTCGCCGCAGACATCGCCCAGGAGAGCATGACCGACGCCTATCGGAATTGGGACGGCATCGACCACCCCAAGGCCTGGGTGCACACAGCGGCCTCCCGCGCTCTCGTCCGCAAGATTGCTTCCCTCGAAGACCTCGTAGAGGACGTACCCGAACCCACGTCGCTGGTGCCCCGGCCGGATGCCATCGCGGAATGGGAGATCCAGCACGACGCACTACCCCTGCTGCACAGCCTCCCACACCGACAGCGCCAGGTCATGGCCTGGACCCTGGCCGGCTTCACCCCCACCGACATCGCCGAGCACCTCGCCCTGAGCGCCGAGACCGTACGGGCCAACCTGAAAAAGGCCCGCCGCTCCGCAGCCGCCTACCTCAAGGCACGGGAGGAGGAGCAGTGACCGACCACCCCGCACACGACCCCCACGACGAGGCCGTCAACTCCTGGCTCGTTCACCACCAGCACACCCTGCACGACCACCTCGATGTCGAAGCAGGCTTGCGGGAAATCCTCCTGCACTCCCGCCACGACACCGCCGTGGACAATCTCGACTCCGTCCTCGACACCGAAGCAGGCCTCGCCGCCATCCTCCCCACCCCACCTGCCAGCACGCCCGACACCCACGACACAGCTCACGACCATGCCAGCACGGAGAATCTCCTCACCACAGCCAGCCCCGCCGAGCGCATGAACCTGCGCAACCACCCCGACGTCACAACGGCCAGTCACGCCCTCAACCGCGACATTGACCGCGCCCGCGATCTCGCCCGAGATCTGGCCCGCGACCTCGCCCGCGGACGGGACCGCGCCCCCGGGCACGCCCGTAACCGCACCCGTGACCTGGCCCTCTCCCTCTCCCTTGACCTTGCCCGTGGCCTCGACCGCGCCCTCTCCCTCGACCTCGACCAGGACCTCGCTCGCGACCTCGACCACGACCACGACCGCAACCGCGCCCGCGACCTCGCCCGCAGCCTCACCCGTGACCTTGACCGCGCGCTCGACCGGACCAGCGCCCGCGATCGCGCGCTCGACCGCGCGCTCGACCAATCCCATGGCCTGGTCCGCACCCTCAGCCGCGCGCTCGACCTATCCCGTGACCTCGCCCTCGACAACGACCTCGGCCTCGCACTCGACTATGCCCGCGCCCTCGATCTCAACCGTGCCCTCAACCTTGACCACGACCTCGACCTCAACCTCGGATACGACCTCGACCTCGACCACGCCCTCAATCTCATCGTCGAAATCCGCACCAACGAGGTCTGCCGAGTCATCGGCCTGGCGCTCCGCCGGGAGCCGCCCGCACTCGACAAGGACGCGCTTCACACACTCCTGGACGACTTCACTACCGCCGACCTGAGCGACGTTAACCTGACCGATATCGACCTCAGCAGGGTCCGCTGGTCGCAGCACGCCACACGGTGGCCGCCGGCCGTGGATGTCGAAGACCTCAAGACCCGCTCGGACGAGACCCCACCCGGCAGCGGGACCTGGATCGTCCGGTCCGGCACCGCAACCATCCGCGACCACGCCGACCGTTGACTGGTTCCCCACCTGACAGCGCCGCCGCACTGACGGCGGCACGGCGCGGAGGCCCCGGCCGACGCGCAACCAGCTGAGCGGGGGGCGGGCGGCCGCCCCCCCGCCCCACCCCCCCCCACCCCCCCCCGCGCGGACAGAGACCAGAGGCGC
>NZ_JBHYKH010000226.1:5464-6926 GCF_042741275.1 Streptomyces sp. NPDC058964 | reverse complement strand
GCCATCCCGCACCCCGCGCCGCCCGAGAGGGCGGCGCCCCGCGCTCCGGGGGGCCGGGCGCCCCCGACCACACCCATACGGCACGGGTGACCTGCACAGACGCGGGCGGCTTCGACGAGGCTCGCGCAAGAGAAGCCGCAAGAGTTGGCGCAGGAGATGCTGCCGCCCGGGCCGGACACGGAACAACCGTGCCAGCCTGGCCGGTATTCCAGGCCGCGTGATCGAACCTGTCACCCAAACCTGCAGCAGACCCATTCAAGGTGATCCCCCGACGCTGGGTCATCGAGCGAACCTTCGGCTGGCTCATGCACCATCGCCGCCTCGCTCGAGACTACGAGACGCACCCCCACCGCTCCGAAGCCATAATCCACGTCGCGATGATCGACCTCATTAGCCGCAGACTCACCCACGAATCAACCCCCAATTGGCGCGACACCTGAACCTCGAACCAAACAACCTCGCAGGGACAAAACGCTCTTTCACTGCCTGTTTCACATTCCGCGGACCTTGTGGAGGGATAGCCGAGGTAAGCCCAGAAGGGGTCATGGGGTGGCCCCGAAATCGAATGACCAGCAGTCGGTCTCGGTGAGCGGGGGATCCGGCCGAAGTCCCGCGTTCGGGTGTACGTGTCTGCACTGGTGGCTAGCGTGATTGTCGTCTGCCTGTCCTACGACGAGAGGACTGCTGGTGCCCGAGCTGGAAACGGGAGTGCGCCCGTGATCCCGGACGGATGCGTCCGAGAGGAGCGGGTCCGTGAAGCGGCCTGAACGTGTTGCTGTCATCGGAGTGGGCATCGTCGGAGCGAGTGTGGGCTGGAGCCTGTCCCGGCACGGCGCCAAGGTGGTCTTCATCGACGCGGGCCGGCCGGGCGAAGGCGTCACCAACTGGTCTTTCTCGTGGGTCAACGCCAGCAACAAGACCGTGCGCAAGTCCTATTTCGACCTGAACGTCGCGGGCATGGCAGCGCACCGTGAGCTTGCCGGGACCATCGGGCCGGACTCGTGGTGGTATCCAAGTGGCCACCTGCGCTGGGCGGACGATCCCGCAGCGGAGGCGAAGTTCCTGGAAACAGCCGAACTGCTAGCTGGTTGGGGCTACCGGGTCGAGATGTGCACGGGGGCCGAGGTCCACAGTCGCCTCGAACCTGGTCTCACGATGTCTGACGAGGTTCCGGTCGTGTTCTACCCCGACGAAGCCTGGGTGCACGGTCGTCATCTCGTCGGCCGCCTAGTCGGCCAGGCCGTCGCATCCGGCGCCGAGATCCGGTCCGGCAACGCGGTATGTGACATCGGCACCGGTGCCGATGGGAGCATCCGGACGGTTGCTTTGTCCGATGGGAGCCGTCTCGATGTCGACATCGTCGTGAACGCGGCGGGCCCCACCGCATCCCACCTCGCAGGGCTCCGCCCCCCGCACATGCCGATGCCCCCCGTACCCCGAGTCGACACCCCGAGCGACAGTG
>NZ_JBHYKH010000226.1:0-5454 GCF_042741275.1 Streptomyces sp. NPDC058964 | reverse complement strand
GGTTTGTTTTGTCGTTTGGGTCCCTGATCTTGTTCTAATTGGTCGTGACCGGGGCGGCCCCCTGCGCATCCCAGGTCGCTGGGTTCGTCGAACGGCACTTGCCGATGCGCCGGGAACCCGGAGTCGTCACCCGGATCGACTGTGCGCAGGTCCCCGTTCACCGGGCCATGCACGCGCCTCACATCGAGATCCGTCCTGACGGAGACGCTTCGGTGGTTCTCCACAGCCGCGAGGTCGACGCGCTCATCGACACCGACGAAGATCCAGGCCAACTCGCACGGCTGCTCCACGAATCGGCCTGTCACGTCGTCCCCGAGCTCGGCAACTCCCGCATCGCACAGACACGAATCGTCGACCGGCCCATCCCTGCCGACGGCTTCCCCTCGGTGGGAGCGGTGCCGTCCGTGCCAGGCTACTACGAGGCCGTTTCCCACAGCGGCATCACGCTCGGGCCGGTGATCGGCCGACTGCTGGCTTCGGAGATCATCAGCGGGAAGAGAGACGAACTGCTTGCGGACTTCCGCCCCGAGCGGTTCCCCTCGTGACAGCCCGGGCAGAGGCCACCACGGCCCAGGCGGGTGGGTCACGCGCGGTCCCGGGTACCGGCGGCGTGACGACGATGAGATGGATGTTGGTCAGGCAGCTGCCGCCATCACGGTCGGGGTGGTTGATGGCCGATTTGGTCGGCGTGTCGGCTTTCAGGTGAGACGGCGGGCCATCAGGGTGATGGATGCCCAGGTGATGAGCGTCTCGCTGACTTACGGCAGTCTCTCGTGGTCCCGGCAGTGCCGACGGCCCTCGTGATCCACGAAAGCGACCTTTCGATCATCCACCGCTTGGGCAGCGGCTCGAACCCTTCGTCCGTGGCCGCTGGACCACTTCCACGTCGATGCCGAGTCCGGCGCCATGATTGAAGATGCTGCTTTGGTAGCCGCCGTCGGCCCAGACCTTGGACACACCGGGATGGGCTGCGGCCAGGTCGTCGAGCAGGCATGTGGCGATGACGACAGCCACTATCCGCCCTGGCAACAGCGCCGAAAGACCTGCCGTGATCATCCCGCCGCCCTCCACCGGCCTCCCCCTTCCGAGGTGTGGCAAGTTCCTTCTGGCACGACTGAACTGCTGGAAGGTACGGGAACAAAGCAAGCGGCCTCGATTCTCGGCTTGGGCGCGCTTGTCCAGCCCGCGGCCTTGTGTACGCGCTATGCAGGGCGGGATGCGGGCCTGCGCCCGCTCAGTCGATGGGCAGGTGGCCGAGCGGCTGATCCCTGTCGGCCCGAGCGGCAAGAAGAGCCGCCACCTGTCGGCCGTGAAAGGCGGTCCCTGCCAGTCCGCCGACATGGGTACGGGATCCAGCCGGATCTCCGTCCCGAACGTTCGGGCCGCGTCGAAAAGCGTCTGCAGTTTGTGCACGCTTGCCAGATGCAGCGCTCCGACAAAAGTGCTCCAGGTCTGGGTGTCCGGGTTGAACACGGAAACAGAGCGCTGCTCGCCAGCGCGGTGCCTGACCCGCGAACGACCGTGGGGCCGTCTGCTCGTCACACCGGTCCGTCACAAGAACATAACGCCGTGTGCACGAGCGGACGTCGACCAGGCATGATTCTCCGTCAGCACATTGAGATCACGGGGGGTTCATGAGCACGCCCGCACGCCGAGCACCACAAGCAATCGCGCGCCGACCAGGCTGCGCCGTCCTCGCTGTCATAGGCGTCCTGGTACTGCTCATCAACAACTTCCCTGCCGGCGCGGTCCTGCTGCTCGTCATCACCGGCGTGTACCTGGTGGTCGATCAGCACAAGGCGAAGCAGGCCGCCGAACTGCACCACATTCGTTCACTGCAGTCCACAGAGATCGCCCGCTACCACGCCATGAATCCGAGGGAGTTCGAGCACGCGATCGCGTTCCTGTGCGAGCGGGACGGCTGTCTCGACATCCGGGTCGTTGGGGGCGCCGGCGACCTAGGCGCGGACGTCATCGCCACGGCCCCGGACGGCCGACGGATCGTGATCCAGTGCAAGAGGTACGGGCCGACCACGAAGGTTGGATCTCCAGATCTCCAGCGGTTCGGCGGCACGTGCTACAGCGTCCACGGCGCTCAGGTCGCCGCAGTCGTCACGACGTCGGTGTTCACGAAGCCGGCATTCAACTACGGCGTCCAGCACGGGATTCGCATGGTCGACAATGGTGCGCTGGCTGGTTGGGCGACCCGGACCGGGCCAGCTCCGTGGATGTGATCACATGACCGACCAGCTGCTTCACGTCGGCGGCCGAAGTGTCGAGGTCACAGCTGCGGCCCGCTGGGTGACCCGCTACTTCGACGAAAGCGCCAACCGGCGCGCGGCGGCCCGCCGCCGCGGTGCCGTGTACGCGTGGCCGGCCTACGACCGCCTCAACACCGGAAGCGGACCGAACGAACTCAATGACGGTGACTTTCTTGCCCCCGGCGTGCTCAACGCCGGACCCTCCATCACCGGCATGTACTCCTTGCAAACGGTGCGAGGCGCCTTGGAACAAGCGCTCGCGGCAGTAGCGGTCGATCTCACCCTGGAATCGGCTGTCGAGCAGGGCCTGCACCGCCAACTGCTCGGCGACCTCGTCCGCGTTCTCGACCCGCCTGGGTCGCTCCCGGGAGTACAGCTCACCATCCTAACGAAGATCCTGCACCGCAAGCGCCCTCTGCTGATCCCGTTATTCGACCCCAACGTCCGCAGCTGTTATTGGATGAAGAAGACGATTCCGGGCTATCCGTTGCATCGGGTGCGGAATCGGCCGGACGCGGAGTTCTTCCCGCTCCTAGCAGAGCATCTCCTCAGCGACCTCACAAAGCAGGCCGGGCTATGGAGTGGTCTGGCGGCACGTGTGCCAGCGGCTGTGACACCACTGCGTCTTCTCGACGCGATCGCCTGGGGGCTCGGCGGGAATCACCTGAAGTGACTGCAAGCTCCACGGACTGCCCTCCCCTGTCGGTAGATTCCTGAGAACTGCGGCTGCGGGACTGATCCAGGACACACTGAGCCCAGGCTCCGCCGCGCACTCCTCCGTCGCGGCGGGGCGCCTCACGAGTGGGCAGCGGATTCCGTCTCAACAGCCGACTTACGCTGCGGCACAGCACGGGCCATCCACCGGTTGTCGGTCAGCAGCTTCGGCAGCATGACGGGTACGTAGCCACGTCGACGAGCTGCGCGAGAGCCTCCAGGCACTCCTCTTCGCTGTCCGCCTGGACACCGATCCGGATCGCCACGTGCCCAGTGTGACCGTGCGTTGGCCAGACCGGGCCGGAATTACCCAATCCGGGTTACAGGAGGGGCACAACACCTTACGCCGGGCGTATTGGCACGCATCATGCCCTACACCCAACGAGTCCTGGGGGGACCATGTCCAACACCACTCCACCACCGCCGGGGTTTCCACCTCCGCTCCCACCTGCACCGCCCAGGCCAGCGACGAAGCTCCGCACCAACCTGATCATCATGGCCTCGGCCGCCGCCGTCATCGCGGCGGTCATCGGCACCGGGATCGTCGTCGTGCAGGCCGACAACGACGACAGCAAGCCGGCCACCACCAAGGCGGCACCCAAGGACACGGCGACAGCCGCTGGGGTGCCGGACCCGACGCCGACCTACGAGGCCGTCGACGAGAACAGCTTCTCAATCGACCTGAAGACCACAAAGCGGCAGTGCTTCGGGTCCGCGGGCTGCAACGTGACGGTTGAGCCTGACCTGACCTACCTGGGTGACAGTGAGAGCATCGACCCGAATGCCGTGTACGAGGTCACCTATGAAATCCACGGTGATCAGTCCGGGCCGGTCATTGAGACGGCTGAGTTGTCGGATCGGACGAGTCTGAACTTCACGCCGTCGTTGATCAGTACGGTGTCGGCGGGGACGAAGGTGTCCGTGGAGATCACGGACGTGTCGACCTCGGGGTAGCGGAACCTCACGCTGCAGCCCCGCTCCGGGTTCCGGGCGGGGCCGTCGTCATGCGGTGGGCTCGGCTGAGTGGTCACGCTCGGGCGGACAATCGATGGAGCGGCCCTCGCTCATTCGGTGGGCTCCTCACCTGGGCGCATCGGAGCCTCCCGTAGAAGCCTTCCAACTGCACGTTCAGCGCTGCCAAGTCTGGATGCTCGGCCAGCTGGCGGACCTCTGCTTCTGTGAGCAGCTCAGCGCATCACCTCATGGAGCAGGTGGCCAACGCTGCTTCGGCGGCCATGTCGAGCTCGGCGGCACGCTTCCGGTGCAGGCCCGCCAGAATGCGGAGTTGTCGTGCCCTCAGCTCGTATCGGTCGGGGTTCTCGCTCATGCGGTCTCTTCCTCGCTGCGCGCCAAGCGCTCCGGCGCCAACTTGCCCACCATCGGGGGGCATAGGAGCTCGGGGCTTCCTCCCCGATCGTGGACACGGGTTGTCATGCGGCGATGGCCAGCGTAGTTGATCTCTGTTCGAAGACGGCCGGGGCGAGGTAGCCGATCGCCGAGTGCCTGCGCTGGTTGTTGTAGAAGCCGAGCCGGCGGAACATCGCGAGGCGGGCGGCTCGTGTGGTGGGCCAGCCGCCCCGGCCAGGCAGGATCTCCCGTTTGAGCGAGGCGAAGAACGACTCAGCGGCCGCATTGTCCGCGCTCGAGCCGCCGGCCCCCATGGAACGCTGGATTCCAGCGGTGCGGCAGGCATCGGCGAACGCCTTCGAGCCGTACTCGGCTCCGTGATCGCTGTGAAAGATCACGCCGTTCACCCGGCCGCCGCGGGTGCGGACGGCCATGTTCAGGGCGTCGGTGACGAGCTGGGTGCGCATGTGGTCGGCGATCGACCAGCCCAGCAGGCGCCGAGAGTGCACGTCGATGACCGTGGCCAGGTAAAGGAACCACCCACCGATATCGGTAAATACGTGACATCGCCGATCCAGACGATGTCGGGGGCGGCGGCGGTTCCGCTGCAGCAGGTCGGGCACCGCCTGCCGGTCCGGATCTGGGATCGTCGTGCGATGTCTCTTCCGCAACCTCCGCCCTGTAATGGCGTGTTATTGCAGCACCGCCGGAGCAGCGGAGTCATCCCCGAGATCGCGACCTGGCGCGGTTGCGGTTGAGTAAGCAGCCCCTGCCTCAGCGCGTCGAAGCGGCCAGGGGTTACGGCGAGCCATCACGCCGTAACCGCACAGGAGCGGCCGACCGGCGCTGCCGTCTGCCATTCGCCGCGGCAAGTGGAACCAGTCGTGGCACAAGGCCAGGCGGGATTCTCACCCACCAGGCGATCCGAGCCCTGCCTGAGCAGGTCTGGCATCCCCCACTCGAACAGGACGGCACCCTGCGCGAGGGCGCGGAAGTCGCCGAGCTGACCGGCATGATCGACCTGGCCGGCTACCCGGACGGGGCCGACCCTACGTCTACCTGCCGATGGCACTGCGGACGTCGTGGGCGATGGTGATCCAGGCGTCGAGCGTCTTCAGCGCCGCTCCCGAGG
>NZ_JBHYKH010000225.1:0-13914 GCF_042741275.1 Streptomyces sp. NPDC058964 | reverse complement strand
GCGCGGGCGGGGGGCGCGCCCCCCCCCCCCCCGCACGCCCGCGCGCCCCCCCGGCCTCGATCGCGCCGCGCTCCCCGGCCCGGCGCGGGATCCACACCAGCCGCGCGCCGGTCGCGGACGCGGCCCGTACGGCGGCGGTGAGGCCACCGGCGACCGTGGCCAGCCGTTCACCGACGACGATCACCGAGCCCTCGGCGCGCAGCGCCTCGGCAGCCTTCGCTCCGGGCTCCTCCAGGCCAATCCCGCTCGCCAGCGCGTCCAGCCATTCGGTCTCGGTGCCGGGTGCGGCCGGCAACAGCGTGCCGCCCGTCTTCTCCAGGCCCCGGGTGGCGTGCGTGGCCAGCGCGAACACCTTCTGCTTGCGCTTGCGCCAGGCCTTGCGCAGCCGCAGGAAGACGCCCGGCGCCTCCTCCTCGGACTCGAAGCCGACCAGCAGGACGGCGGGCGCCTTCTCCAGGGACGTGTACGTGACGCCCGTACCGTCGAGGTCGTGGCCGTGCCCGGCGACCCTGGCGGCCAGGAAGTCGGCCTCCTCGCCGCTGTGCACGCGCGCGCGGAAGTCGATGTCGTTCGTGTCGAGGGCCACGCGCGCGAACTTGCTGTAGGCGTAGGCGTCCTCGATGGTCAGCCGTCCGCCGGTCAGGACACCGGTCCTGCCGCGCGAGGCCAGTAGACCCTGGGCGGCGATCTGCAACGCCTCGGGCCACGAGGCCGGTTCGAGCTCGCCCTCGGCGTTGCGCACCAGCGGGGTCTCGAGCCGGTCCTTCAGCTGCGCGTACCGGAACGCGAAGCGTCCCTTGTCGCAGATCCACTCCTCGTTGACCTCGGGGTCGTTGGCGGCGAGCCGCCGCATGACCTTGCCACGCCGGTGATCGGTGCGGGTGGCGCAGCCGCCGGAGCAGTGCTCGCACACGGAGGGCGAGGAGACCAGGTCGAAGGGGCGGGAGCGGAAGCGATACGCCGCCGAGGTCAGCGCGCCGACCGGGCAGATCTGGATGGTGTTCCCGGAGAAGTACGACTCGAAGGGGTCGCCCTCACCGGTGCCGACCTGCTGGAGCGCGCCCCGCTCCACCAGTTCGATCATCGGGTCGCCCGCGATCTGGTTGGAGAACCGGGTGCAGCGGGCGCACAGCACGCACCGCTCGCGGTCGAGCAGCACCTGGGTGGAGATCGGTACGGGCTTCTCGTACGTCCGCTTGCGGCCCTCGAAGCGGGACTCGGCGTTGCCGTGCGACATGGCCTGGTTCTGCAGGGGGCACTCGCCGCCCTTGTCGCAGACCGGGCAGTCCAGCGGGTGGTTGATGAGCAGCAGCTCCATCACACCGTGCTGGGCCTTCTCGGCGGCCGGCGAGGTGAGGTGAGTCTTCACGACCATCCCGTCCGTGCACGTGATCGTGCAGGACGCCATGGGCTTGCGCTGGCCCTCCACCTCGACGATGCACTGGCGGCAGGCGCCGGCCGGGTCGAGGAGGGGATGGTCGCAGAAGCGGGGGATCTCGATGCCGAGCTGCTCGGCGGCGCGGATGACCAGGGTGCCCTTGGGCACGCTGATCTCCACGCCGTCGATCGTCAGCGTGACGAGGTCCTCCGGCGGGACCGCCGCCTCTCCCCCTCCCGCGGGAGCGCTGGTGGTCACGGTCATGCGTTCACCTCCGGGCGGTCTGCCCAGGCCGTCGACTTGGCCGGGTCGAAGGGGCATCCCCGGCCCGTGATGTGCTGCTCGTACTCCTCGCGGAAGTACTTGAGCGAGGAGAAGATCGGCGAGGCGGCGCCGTCACCGAGGGCGCAGAAGGACTTGCCGTTGATGTTGTCCGCGATGTCCGCGAGCTTGTCGAGGTCGGACATGACGCCCTTGCCGGCCTCGATGTCGCGCAGCAACTGGACGAGCCAGTAGGTGCCTTCGCGGCAGGGCGTGCACTTGCCGCAGGACTCGTGGGCGTAGAACTCCGTCCAGCGGGTCACGGCACGCACGACGCAGGTGGTCTCGTCGAAGCACTGCAGGGCTTTCGTGCCGAGCATGGAACCCGCGGCGCCCACTCCTTCGTAATCAAGAGGGACGTCGAGGTGCTCGTCGGTGAACATCGGCGTCGAGGAGCCGCCCGGCGTCCAGAACTTGAGCCGGTGCCCGGGGCGCATCCCGCCGCTCATCTCCAGGAGCTGGCGCAGCGTGATGCCGAGCGGGGCCTCGTACTGGCCGGGGCTGGCGACATGGCCGCTGAGTGAGTAGAGCGTGAAGCCGGGGGACTTCTCGCTGCCCATCGACCTGAACCATTCCTTGCCGTTCTGCAGGATGGCGGGAACCGACGCGATGGACTCGACGTTGTTCACAACAGTCGGGCACGCATAGAGGCCCTCGACGGCAGGGAAGGGGGGACGGAGCCGCGGTTGACCACGGCGGCCTTCGAGCGAGTCGAGCAGCGCGGTCTCCTCACCGCAGATGTACGCGCCGGCGCCGGCGTGCACGGTGAGCTGGAGGTCCAGTCCGCTGCCCAGGATGTTCTCGCCGAGGTAGCCCGCCGCGCAGGCCTCGCGCACGGCCTCGTGCAACCGCCGCAGAACGGGGACGACTTCACCACGCAGATAGATGAAGGCATGCGACGACCTGATGGCGTAGCACGCGATCACGATGCCCTCGATGAGGCTGTGCGGGTTCGCGAAGAGGAGCGGGATGTCCTTGCAGGTCCCGGGCTCCGACTCGTCGGCGTTGACAACTAGATAGTGCGGTTTTCCATCCCCCTGCGGAATGAACTGCCACTTCATTCCGGTCGGGAATCCCGCGCCGCCGCGCCCGCGCAGACCGGAGTCCTTGACGTACGCGATCACTTCGTCCGGGGACATGGCGAGCGCCTTGCGCAGCCCCTCGTACCCTTCGTGCCTGCGATACACGTCCAGCGTCCAGGACCTGTCCTCGTCCCAGAAGGCCGACAGCACGGGTGCGAGCAGCTTCTCCGGGCTGGTGTCCTTGAGGTCGGCTGCCACGCTCATCACTCCCCCTCCTCGGCGGTGGGCCCTGCCGGGTGAGCCGGGTCGGAGGCCGATGTCTCCTGCGGCGCGTCATGTGAGCTGAGGTGCTCGGCCGGCGACGGCTCGTGCGCCGTCCGGTCCTGCGGCTCGTCGTGCGGTCCGCCGTCCCGCGGATGCACCACCCGCGCGGGTGCGGTCTCTCCCCTCGCCAGGCGAAGGCCCACCAGCGAAGCGGGTCCCGCGCTGCCGCTCTCCTCGACGGCCCCTGGCCGCTCGTCGGGGAAGCCGGCCAGGATGCGGGCCGTCTCCTTGAAGGTGCACAGGCGCGCACCGCGCGTGGGCTCGACGGGCCGTCCCTCACGGAGGTCGTCGACCAGACGCTTGGCGCTCGCCGGGGTCTGGTTGTCGAAGAACTCCCAGTTGACCATCACGACCGGCGCGAAGTCGCAGGCCGCGTTGCACTCGATGTGCTCCAGGGTGACCTTGCCGTCGTCGGTGGTCCCGCCGTTGCCGACGCCGAGGTGCTCCTGGAGGGACTCGAAGATCGCGTCGCCGCCCATCACCGCGCACAGCGTGTTGGTGCAGACGCCCACCTGGTAGTCACCACTCGGCCTGCGCCGGTACATGGTGTAGAAGGTGGCGACCGCGGTGACCTCGGCCGTGGTCAGGTCCAGCATGTCCGCGCAGAACCGCATCCCGGTGCGCGTGACGTGTCCCTCCTCCGACTGCACGAGGTGCAGCAGCGGCAGGAGGGCCGAGCGGGAGTCGGGGTAGCGCGCGATGACCTCGCGCGCGTCCGCCTCCAGCCGGGCTCGGACGTCGTCCGGGTAGCCGGGCGCGGGCAGCTCGGGCATGCCCAGGCTGACGCCCCGCTCCGAAGAACTGGTGGTCACCGGTCGACGCCTCCCATCACGGGGTCGATGGACGCGACGGCGACGATGACGTCGGCGACCTGGCCGCCTTCGCACATGGCCGCCATGGCCTGCAGGTTGGTGAAGGACGGGTCCCGGAAGTGGACCCGGTAGGGGCGGGTGCCGCCGTCGGACACGGCGTGCACCCCGAGCTCGCCCTTGGGCGACTCGACGGCCGCGTACGCCTGTCCCGGCGGAACGCGAAAGCCCTCGGTGACCAGCTTGAAGTGGTGGATCAGGGCCTCCATCGAGGTGCCCATGATCTTCTTGATGTGGTCGAGGGAGTTGCCCAGTCCGTCCGGTCCCAGGGCGAGCTGGGCGGGCCAGGCGATCTTCTTGTCGGCGACCATGACCGGTCCGGGCTGCAGCCGGTCCAGGCACTGCTCGATGATCCGGAGCGACTGGCGCATCTCCTCGAGGCGGACCAGGAAGCGGCCGTAGGCGTCGCAGGAGTCGGCGGTCGGGACCTCGAAGTCGTAGGTCTCGTAGTCGCAGTACGGCTGTGTCTTGCGCAGGTCGTGCGGAAGGCCGGTGGAGCGCAGGATCGGGCCGGTGGCGCCGAGGGCCATGCACCCGGCCAGGTCGAGGTAGCCGATGTCCTGCATACGGGCCTTGAAGATGGGGTTCCCGGTGGCGAGCTTGTCGTACTCCGGGAGGTTCTTCTTCATCTTCTTCACGAACTCGCGGATGTGGTCCACCGCGCCGGGCGGCAGGTCCTGGGCGAGTCCGCCCGGGCGGATGTACGCGTGGTTCATCCGCAGGCCCGTGATGAGCTCGTAGATGTCGAGAATCATTTCACGATCACGGAATCCGTAGATCATGATCGTGGTGGCGCCGAGCTCCATGCCTCCGGTGGCGATGCACACCAGGTGGGAGGACATCCGGTTCAGCTCCATCAGGAGCACCCGGATGATCTTGGCGCGCTCGGTGATGTCGTCCTCGATGCCGAGGAGCTTCTCGACGGCGAGACAGTACGCGGTCTCGTTGAAGAAGGACGTCAGGTAGTCCATGCGCGTCACGAACGTGGTGCCCTGCGTCCACGTGCGGAATTCGAGGTTCTTCTCGATTCCGGTGTGGAGGTAGCCGATGCCGCAGCGGGCCTCGGTGACCGTCTCGCCCTCGATCTCCAGGATCAGACGGAGCACTCCATGGGTGGACGGGTGCTGGGGACCCATGTTGACGACGATGCGCTCGTCGTCGGCGCGGGCCGCGGACTGGACGATCTCGTCCCAGTCGCCACCGGTGACCGTATATACGGTGCCCTCGGTGGTCTCGCGCGCCGAGGCGGCCGAGGCCGCGGATGCTGACTGCGTGCTCACGAGTACGACCTCCGCTGGTCCGGAGCCGGGATCTGGGCGCCCTTGTACTCGACGGGGATGCCGCCGAGGGGGTAGTCCTTGCGCTGCGGATGGCCCTGCCAGTCGTCCGGCATCATGATCCGGGTCAGGGCCGGGTGACCGTCGAAGACGATCCCGAAGAAGTCGTAGGTCTCGCGCTCGTGCCAGTCGTTGGTCGGGTACACGGAGACCAGGGACGGGATGCGCGGGTCGCCGTCCGGGGTGCTGACCTCCAGGCGGATCAGCCGGTTGTGGGTGATCGAGCGCAGGTGGTAGACGGCGTGCAGCTCGCGGCCCTTGTCGTGCGGGTAGTGGACGCCGCTGACGCCGGTGCAGAGCTCGAAGCGCAGGGCCGGGTCGTCGCGCAGGGTCTGGGCGACGCGGACCAGGTGCTCGCGCTCGACGTGGAAGGTCAGCTCACCACGGTCGACGACCGTCTTGTCGATGGCGCTCTCGGGCAGGAGTCCCTGTTCCTCCAGGGCGCCCTCCAGCTCGTCGGCGACCTCGTCGAACCAGCCGCCGTAGGGGCGGTTGGCGGGTCCCGGGAGCCGGACCGAGCGGACCAGGCCGCCGTAGCCGGAGGTGTCGCCGCCGTTGTTGGCGCCGAACATGCCGCGCTGGACGCGGATCTCCTCGCCGCCCTGACCGCGCTGGCCGGGGAGGTTGTCGGTGGCGAGGTCCTTCTCGGGGTTCACGCCGTTCGAAGAACCGCCGGTGCCGTTCGCGTCGCTCACCGCAGCAGCCCCTTCATCTCGATCGTGGGCAGGGCCTTGAGCGCGGCCTCCTCCGCCTCCCGCGCCGCTTCCTCGGCGTTCACGCCGAGCTTGGAGGACTGGATCTTCTGGTGGAGCTTGAGGATCGCGTCCATCAGCATCTCGGGCCGGGGCGGGCAGCCGGGCAGATAGATGTCGACCGGGACGATGTGGTCGACGCCCTGGACGATCGCGTAGTTGTTGAACATGCCGCCCGAGGAGGCGCAGACGCCCATGGAGATCACCCATTTCGGGTTGGGCATCTGGTCGTAGACCTGTCGCAGCACCGGCGCCATCTTCTGGCTCACCCGGCCCGCGACGATCATCAGGTCCGCCTGCCGCGGCGAGCCGCGGAAGACCTCCATGCCGAAGCGCGCCAGGTCGTAGCGGCCGGCGCCGGTCGTCATCATCTCGATGGCGCAGCATGCGAGGCCGAAAGTGGCGGGGAAGACGGACGCCTTGCGCACCCAGCCCGCGGCCTGCTCGACGGTGGTCAGCAGGAAGCCGCTCGGCAGCTTTTCTTCGAGTCCCATGTCCTTAGGCCCCTCAGTCCCATTCCAGACCGCCGCGCCGCCATACGTACGCGTACGCGACGAAGACGGTGAGCACGAAGAGCAGCATCTCCACGAGCCCGAAAACACCCAGGGCGTCGAAGGTGACGGCCCAGGGGTAGAGGAAGACGATCTCGATGTCGAAGACGATGAAGAGCATCGCCGTCAGGTAGTACTTGATCGGGAAGCGCCCGCCGCCGGCCGGCGTGGGGGTCGGCTCGATACCGCACTCGTAGGCTTCGAGTTTGGCGCGGTTGTACCGCTTCGGACCGATCAGCGTGGCCATGACCACGGAGAAGATCGCAAAGCCTGCCCCGAGGGCTCCCAGTACGAGGATGGGCGCATACGCGTTCACCGCTCCTCGCTCCTCTCAGTCGGCACTGACTGCTGGCGGGTTCCTGTGGGCCCGCTTCCGCCCCACCCGTCCCACGCCCCCCGCTCGTCCGGGCGAAGATCGAGAACATGTGAAGCAGGTCACAAGCCCAACTGCCTCGCATCCTATGCCCGCGACTCTGTGATCTGCGACACGGGGTATTGCACAAGCTTTGTGATCTCCACCACCTGACGAAGGATCATGAAGTCGGATGATCGGTGATCTTCGCACCCGAAGCGTTCAGCTGATCACCAGAAGTGACATTTTCGCTCGTCATCGCAGGCCGGAGAGGGCGTCTCAATATCAAGAGGGTTCCTCTGCATGCAAATTGGTGTTGGGTGCGGTGTCCTGCTAGAGGACCCCGTTCACACGTCAGGGGGAGCTGCGGGGTGGGGTGTGGACGCGTGCACGCGTTCACGAGCTCGGCGGTGATCGATCCGCGCGCGGGACGCAGCCCTTTCGGTGACCGTTCCGTGACCTGCGCCACATCCGTGAGGGTCGGATGAGAGCCGGGCTTGGCCACCGACCCCAAGCAGTGGTAGGTGCGGGGCAATTCGGGCGTAATAACGAAAGGGCATGATCACGGGCTTGATCACGGACGTCCGCAATGTCCGTTACGGCGTCAATAAAGAGCGACACGCCCGGGCTTCGGGGCCTCGATTGAACAACTGTGGCGCAGCACACGTTTCTTGAAGATATGAAGGAGCCCCTGGTACCCGTTATTCCCATGTCCCACACCGCTCACATACGCAGCCACCGGAAGCCCCGCAACCGCAGCGCGTCGACGATCGCGATGCGGGCCGGAGTTGCGGGTGGCGTCCTCAGCCTGGCCGCCGCCGGCGCGTCGGCGTCGGCCTACGCCGACGAGCCTGTGACGCAGACCCTCGAACTGCCCACCCTGACGGCCGACATGGCCACCCAGGTCGCCCAGTCCGCGGACGCCACGCAGCAGGCCGCCGCGAACTACCAGCTGCAGGCCGAGCGCGACGCGGCCGCCGCAAAGGCCGCAAAGCAGGCCAAGGCGGACCTCGCCGACGCGAAGCAGAAGGCCGAGGCCAAGAAGAAGGCCGCCGAGGACGCCCGCAAGGCCGCCGCCGCGCGCGCCAGCCGCAACGCGGAGCGGACCACGCTCTCCACCACGGCGAGCACCGGCACCTCCACCTCCACGAGCACTTCGACGGCCACCGGTTCGGCCGCGGCGGTCATCTCCTTCGTGAAGGCGCAGATCGGCAAGTCCTACGTCCTGGGCGCCACCGGCCCCAGCGCCTACGACTGCTCCGGTCTCGTGCAGGCCGCCTTCAAGCAGGTCGGCATCAGCCTGCCGCGCGTCTCGCAGTCCCAGTCGACCGCAGGCACCCAGGTCTCGCTGAGCAACCTGCAGCCGGGCGACATCCTCTACTGGGGCAGCGCGGGCAGCGCGTACCACGTGGCGGTGTACGTGGGCGACGGCATGTTCGTCGGCGCGCAGAACCCGTCCACCGGCATCGTGGAGAAGCCGCTGTCGTACGACCCGCCGACCGGCGCGGTGCGGGTGCTCTAGGAGCACGGACGGCGAGCACGACGCCGCACACACGTGAAGGGCCGCAGCCGCTCGGGGGCAGCGGCCCTTCGGGCGTTCCTGGCATGCTCGGCCGGGGCCGGAGGCCACCAGGGCCCGGCCACGAGCCGAAGGAGACTGTCATGCCGAGCGTGTTCGTGCAGGGGCGACCCGTCGCGTCCCATCCCCCGCTCGCGCCGGAGGCCCGGCGCGGGTCGGTGCGCCGTATCACCGAGGTCGGTGAGGAGGTCCTGCACAAGCCCTGCCGGGACGTCACCGAGTTCGGGCCCGACCTCGCGGCGCTCATCGACGACATGTTCCTGACGATGTACATCGCCGACGGTGCGGGACTCGCGGCGAACCAAGTCGGTGTCGATCTGCGGATGTTCGTGTACGACTGCCTCGATGATGACGGTATCCGACATGTCGGACACATCATCAACCCCGTCCTGGACCCGCCGGCCCGCTCCGGGCGGCGGCTGCTCGACGAGGGCGAGGGGTGCCTGTCGGTGCCCGGTGCCGTGATGTCCGTGCCCCGCCCGGACCGGGTCGTGGTACGCGGGCAGGACAAGGACGGCGGCCCGCTCGTCATCGAGGGGACGGGGTACTTCGCGCGCTGCCTCGCCCACGAGACCGACCATCTCGACGGTCATGTGTACCTGGACCGGCTCTCCCGGCGGGAGCGCAAGGAGGCGCTGCGGCAGGTGGCGGACCGCCGGGACGAGGTGCTCGCCCGACGGGCCGCCAGGACCGCGGCGCCGGCCGGCCGGGAACCGGAGAAAGGGCCGGCCGGCCGGGAAGAGGGGCGCTGACCGGCCGGGTCAGGCCTTCGGCGCCACCTTGCTCAGCCCGTTGATGATCCGGTCCATCGCGTCGCCGCCCGTCGGGTCGGTGAGGTTGGCCAGGAGCTTCAGGGTGAACTTCATCAGGAGCGGGTGGGTCAGGCCTCGCTGGGCCGCGATCTGCATGACCTTCGGGTTGCCGATGAGCTTCACGAAGGCGCGGCCCAGCGTGTAGTAGCCGCCGTAGGTGTCCTTGAGGACGCGCGGGTAACGCTGCAGGGCCAGTTCGCGCTGGCCCGGCGTCGCCCGCGCGTGCGCCTGGACGATGACGTCGGCGGCGATCTGGCCGGACTCCATGGCGTAGGCGATGCCCTCGCCGTTGAAGGGGTTCACCAGGCCGCCGGCGTCGCCGACGAGCAGCAGGCCCCTGGTGTAGTGCGGCTGGCGGTTGAAGGCCATGGGCAGGGCGGCGCCGCGGATCGGGCCGGTCATGTTCTCCGGGGTGTAGCCCCAGTCCTCCGGCATGGAGGCGCACCAGGCCTTCAGGACCTCGCGCCAGTCCAGCTCCTTGAAGGAGTCGGAGGTGTTCAGCACGCCGAGGCCGACGTTCGACGTGCCGTCGCCCATGCCGAAGATCCAGCCGTAGCCCGGCAGCAGGCGGTCCTGCGGGCCGCGGCGGTCCCACAGCTCCAGCCAGGACTCCAGGTAGTCGTCCTCGTGACGCGGGGAGGTGAAGTAGGTACGGACCGCGACGCCCATCGGACGGTCCTCGCGGCGGTGCAGGCCCATCGCCAGGGAGAGCCTGGTGGAGTTGCCGTCGGCGGCGACCACCAGGGGCGCGCGGAAGGTGACTTCCCGCTTCTCCTCGCCCAGCTTGGCCGTCACACCGGTGATGCGGCCGGTGCGGTCGTCGACGATCGGGCCGGAGACGTTGCAGCGCTCGTACAGCCGCGCGCCCGCCTTCTGGGCGTTGCGGGCCAGCTGCTCGTCGAAGTCGTCGCGCTTGCGGACGAGCCCGTAGTTCGGATAGGAGGCGAGATCCGGCCAGTCGAGCTGGAGCCGGGAGCCGCCGCCGATGATCCTCAGGCCCTTGTTGCGCAGCCAGCCGGCCTCCTCGGAGATGTCGATGCCCATCGACACCAGCTGCTTCACGGCACGCGGGGTCAGACCGTCGCCGCAGACCTTCTCGCGCGGGAACTCGGTCTTCTCCAGCAGGAGTACGTCGAGGCCGGCCCGGGCGAGGTGGTAGGCGGTCGTGGAGCCGGCTGGCCCCGCGCCCACGACGATCACATCGGCGGTGTGGTCGGAGAGGGGCTCGGTCACGGCGGGATCTCCCCAAGGTTCGAAATCTGCGTGCCGACCGGCACTGGACATGGGCAGTCTATTCAGCACGATCGATCACCGGCTGAAGGGCTGCCCCGTGAACCGAGCTCTCCCCGCAGTACGGCTGCGCGTGCCCACCCACGAGGACGCGTTCGCCTGGCACCGGGTCTTCGCCGACCCGGACGTCATGGAGTTCCACGGCGGCAGGGCCGCGGAGCTGTCCGTCTACGAGGAGCTCACCGCCCGCCAGCGCCGGCACGACGCCGAGCGCGGCTTCTGTCTGTGGTCCATGCTCGACGAGTCCGGCGAGGTCATCGGCTTCACGGGTGCCCAGCCCTGGGAGCGGGAGTGGGGCCCGACGGGCGAGACCGAGATCGGCTGGCGGCTCGGGCGGGCGCACTGGGGCAAGGGGTATGTCACCGCGGCCGCGCGGGAGACCCTGGAGCGGCTGCGAGCGGCGGGGGTGCCGAGCGTGGTGGCGATGGTGGACGCCCGCAACGAGCGCTCCATCGCGGTCGCCCGGCGGCTGGGCATGCAGCGCGCGGAGGTCTTCATGACGCCGGAACAGGAAGGGCGCACACCACGGGAGGGGCACTGCTACCGACTCGGCCTGTGACTCAGGGTAGTTGACTGTCACAGAAAGACACCGAACGCTTCCGGAGCGGGACGGGCCGGAGTTACCCTTCCAGTACCGCTGGGGGTGACATCTGTGCGCATAACACCCAAGACGCCCGAAACGCGCGTACCACGGCTCGTCGGCCTGATGGCCGTGGACGCGCGGCAGACGGCCCAGGCGTGGGGCCTGTCCCTCAACGCCCCGGACCGGCCCGACTTCCACCTCACGGTCGTCGACTACGTGGTACGTCAGTACCCGCAGCCCGGCGCCGAAGTGCCACGGGACTCCATGGTCTACGTGTGGTTCGACTTCGGCGACGGCGAGGGTGGCGGAGGCGTGCGCGAGCCACGCGTCCCGAGGCCGCCCCGGGGCGGGCTGCAACGCGAACTCGACGAACCCGGGGACGCCTTCGAGGTGATCAGCTCTCCTTGAAGCCCCGGTGCAGGGCCACCACGCCGCCGGTGAGATTCCGGTACGCCACCTTGGACCAGCCCGCCTTGCGCAGCCGCTCGGCCAGCGCGGGCTGGTCGGGCCAGGCGCGGATGGACTCGGCGAGGTAGACGTAGGCGTCCGGGTTGGAGGAGACGGCCCGGGCGACCGGGGGCAGGGCGCGCATCAGGTACTCGGTGTAGACCGTCCGGAAGGGCGCCCATGCCGGGTGCGAGAACTCGCAGATCACGACCCGCCCGCCGGGCCGCGTGACCCGGTACATCTCGCGCAGCGCGGCATCCGTGTCCTGCACGTTGCGCAGCCCGAAGGAGATCGTCACCGCGTCGAAGGTGTCGTCCTTGAACGGCAGCCTCGTCGCGTCCCCGGCGGTGAAGGGCAGCCAGGGGTTGCGCCTCTTGCCGACCTGGAGCATGCCCAGGGAGAAGTCGCAGGGGACGACGTACGCACCCGTCTGCGCGAAGGGGAGCGACGAGGTGGCCGTGCCCGCCGCCAGGTCCAGCACCTTCTGCGCGGGGCGCGCGTCGACCGCTTTCGCGACCTCCTTGCGCCATCGCCGGTCCTGGCCGAGTGACAGCACGTCGTTCGTCAGGTCGTACCGTTCCGCCACGTTGTCGAACATCGAGGCGACTTCGTGCGGCTGCTTGTCCAGGGATGCGCGGGTCACGGGCCCATTGTGGCAGCAGGGGCCACGACCGCACGGCAGCGCCCTCGGCGTCGTCACGGCAGCTTCGCCATGAGCGTGCCCGCCAGAGCGAACGTGATCCCCGTGGAGGGGGAGACCATGCCGCACCGGCCCCACCCGAATCGTGCATGGGTGACGACGCGGACGAGGGCCACGCGGTGGACCCGTTGCCCTGTTTGCGGCGGCGACCGTGCCCGGCGGCGCGACTTTCGACGGCGGGTTCGCACCGCGTTCCCCGGATATCAGGGAGCCTTTGTGTCTCGAATTCTCGGTGAACGGCATGAGCCGTCCATGAGAGACCCCTCGACCTGTCGTCTTCCTGTGAGAATCCCCGAACTCGCCCGCAACTCACCCCGAAAAGACGAGAATTGTCCCGTGGCGGCCGGCCGGTGCGTGAGACGTTTCCATACGGGAAACGCACGTCGTTTCCGTCCCGAGGCAGAAATCACGAGAGCGGGTACATAGGCAATGAGGAGTTTCCTGATCCCGGCGGCCGGTTTCACCTGCGTGTTTGCAGTGGCCGTCACGGGATGCTCCGCGACACCGGAGCGGTCGTCCTCCGGGGCACCGCGGGCGGCGGCCTCGACCACCTCGTACGCCCCCTACGTCAGTGCCACGGAGGCCTCCGGCACCGACTCCGCGGGCTCCCCGGCGACGTACAACCTGGCCTTCGTGATCTCGGACGGCAGCGGCTGCACGCCGAAGTGGGACGGCACGGACGCCATCACCGACCCGGCGGTGAAGTCCCGCGTCTCGGCGCTCAAGCGGGACGGTGCCACGGTCCGCGTCTCCTTCGGCGGGGCGTCCGGCAAGGAGCTGGCCCGGACGTGCGGCAGCGTGTCCGGGCTGGCGGCCGCGTACGGCAGGGCGCTGGACGCGGCAGGCTCTTCCCGGGCCGACTTCGACATCGAGGGCGGCACGCCGGCCGACTCGGCCTCGGTCGCCCTGCGTTCGCGGGCGATAGCGCGGCTCCAGCGGGAGCGCCCTCGTCTGAAGGTGACCTTCACCCTGCCGGTGATGCCCTCCGGCCTGGACCCGGACAGCCTCGCGCTGCTGGAGTCCGCGAACGAGTACGACGTCCAGGTCACCGGCGTCAACATCATGACGATGAACTACGGCGAGTCGTACGACGGTGACATGGGCGGCTACGCCCTCGCGTCGGCCAAGGCTGCCCACACCCAGCTGATGGAGGTCTTCGGGCTGTCCGCCGCGGACGCCTGGCGGGGCATGGCGCTCACCTCGATGATCGGCGTCAACGACGTCGCGGGCGAGACGTTCACGCTCTCCGACGCGGCCCGGGTAAGGAAGTTCGCCGAGGACAAGGGGATCGCCTGGGTGTCGATGTGGTCCGCCTTCCGCGACCGCCCGTGCGCGGGCGGGCAGTCCTCGCGGGGCGCGGCGCCGGACAACTGCAGCGGGGTGAAGCAGAGTTCGGGAGCCTTCGCGCGGGCGTTCGCGGGCTGAGCCGGCGCGCCCGGTGCCCGGGGGTTCCGGGTGCTTCCCGAGCGGGCGGCGGCATGTGCCGTGATCATCGGCCGCGGTTAACCACAACTCCGCCGATAACGGACGCCACGCATGTACCGGCGCCGCGCCGGGCCAGTTCGGCGCGGTGCGCGGCGTCGTACAGGGCGTATCG
>NZ_JBHYKH010000224.1:0-13926 GCF_042741275.1 Streptomyces sp. NPDC058964 | reverse complement strand
GCTAAACCTTCATCCCCCGCCCGGTTTTGTGTGGGGGCACCCCCCCCCCCAAAATCTGGGGGTTCGCGCGGTTTATCCGGGGGGGGTGTTAAAACAACCCGCCGCCCCCCACCGGGGGGGGGGCCCCTTCGGTGTTACTCGAACCCGTACCGCCGCGCCGACTCCTCCTCCTGCGCCAGCCGGTGGAGCGCCTGCAGCATCGGCTCGGTGAGGATCGCCCCCAGTAGCGCCGTCTCGATCTTCTCGGCCTCTGATGTGTGCCGCTCCACGAAGTCCAGGTCGAGCACGGCCGCCTGATGCATCAACCGGGCGTAGGACACGAGCAGTTCGGAGTCCCAGTCGTAGCCGAGCCGCCGGAACGCGGCCACCGCCACCACGAGGGAGCGGTACGCGGGGGAGATGGTGGTGAGCAGCTTGGCGTTCGACCAGCCGAGCGTGTCCAGCAGCTCCTCCGTCTCGCGGTGCGCGGCCTGCACGAACTCGTCCTCCGTGTCCGGCTCGGAGACCTGCGGCAGCGCCCACAGCGCGGCGCCGAGGCGGATCGTGCGGCCCAGCGAGTCGTCGTCGACGTGCCCCAGCACTTCCCGCACCGTCGCCACCGGCACCCGCCCGACCTGGATCATCGCCCGCACCAGACGCAGCCGACGCAGATGCTCCTCGTCGTACTCCGCGGTCGTCGCGTTGACCTGGCGGCCCGGCGGCAACAGCCCTTCGCGCAGGTAGTACTTGATCGTCGCGGTGGACACACCGCTGCGCTCGCTCAGCTCGGCAAGCCGCATGTCTTGCGCCTCTCCTTGGGAAGTGCCACTATCCAAGCACCGAACAGATGGATAGTGCTGCTATCCGATTGAGGGCGAGAGGGGTCGCCGTGTTCGCCAGACCGGCTTTGGGCCGCACCACGGCAGCGGCAGAAGGTGATGTGGTGGTCCTGCTGATCGGCATGCGGATCAACCACTTCTGGGCGGTGCACCAGTGGCTTCCGGTCCTGTTGTCGATGCTGCGCATGCTCGGGGAGCTTGGTCGCGACGGGAGCCGGGGACTGCTGGGGCGGATCCTGCTGACCGCCTCGCCGCGGACGTACTACGTCGTCCAGTACTGGGAGTCCAAGGAGAAGCTCTACGCGTACGCGACCGCGCCCGACGCCTTCCACCACCGGGCCTGGGCGCTGGTCAACCGCAAGGAGAAGGCCGGGAAGGTGCGCGGGCACGTGGGTATCTGGCACGAGACCTATGTGGTGCCGGAGGGGTCGTACGAGTCCGTCTACGGCGACATGCCGGCCTTCGGACTGGCGGCGGCGCACGGACAGGTGCCGCTGGAGCGGCGGGGCCGCTATGCCAAGGACCGGTTCGCGTACCGCTCGCGGCGGGAGCCGGAGCCCGGGAAGACCGTCTGAAGCAGGGGGTACGGGGACCGGGGAGGGCTCGCCGCGGCGTTGGGGCGGGCCCTCCCCGGTGATGTACCCGGAGGTTCGGCGCAGGTTCAGCCGGAGCGGCGCAGCGCCTCGGAGAGGCGGCCGGCGGCGTCGATGACCGCCTGGGCGTGCATGCGGCCCGGGTGGCGTGTCAGCCGCTCGATGGGGCCGGAGACGGACACCGCCGCCACCACGCGGTTGGACGGGCCGCGCACGGGCGCGGAGACGGACGCGACGCCCGGCTCCCGCTCGCCGATGGACTGGGCCCAGCCGCGGCGCCGCACGCCCGACAGGGCCGTCGCCGTGAAGCGGGCGCCCTGCAGGCCCCGGTGCAGCCGCTCCGGCTCCTCCCAGGCGAGCAGGATCTGCGCGGACGAGCCCGCCTTCATCGTGAGCGTGGAGCCGACCGGGACCGTGTCCCGAAGGCCGGACAGCCGTTCCGCCGCCGCCACGCAGATACGCATGTCACCCTGGCGCCGGTAGAGCTGCGCGCTCTCGCCGGTGACGTCCCGCAGATGCGTGAGCACCGGGCCCGCCGTGGCCAGCAGACGGTCCTCGCCCGCCGCCGCGGCCAGCTCCGAGAGCCGGGGGCCGAGGATGAACCTGCCCTGCATGTCGCGCGCCACCATGCGGTGGTGTTCCAGTGCCACGGCCAGCCGGTGGGCCGTGGGTCTTGCCAGTCCGGTGGCCCCGACCAGACCCGCGAGGGTGGCCGGACCGGACTCCAGGGCGCTGAGGACAAGGGCTGCCTTGTCCAGAACGCCGACGCCGCTACTGTTGTCCATGAAACGATATTCCCGTCTCACTCTGTGAAACGCAAGTTCAATTTTCCGTGGAACCCGCCACTCTTGATGGCAGGAAGTCACAGCGGCCCGTGACGAAAGGGCCTGGTGGCGGTTGCCCGGGAACACAGGGGTGCGGGCACCGCTTCCCCAAGATCTCTAGTTGGGCCGTCGCGTTGTCGCCGGCCGGAGGGAAAGCGATGGGTAGGACACTCGCGGAGAAGGTCTGGGACGACCATGTCGTCCGGCGCGCCGAGGGCGAGCCCGACCTCCTCTTCATCGATCTGCACCTGCTGCACGAGGTGACCAGCCCCCAGGCCTTCGACGGTCTGCGTCAGAACGGCCGCGAGGTGCGCCGTCTCGACCTCACCATCGCGACCGAGGACCACAACACCCCGACCCTCGACATCGACAAACCGATCGCGGACCCGGTCTCCCGCGCCCAGCTGGAGACCCTGCGCAAGAACTGCGCCGAGTTCGGCGTGCGGCTGCACCCGCTGGGTGACGTCGAGCAGGGCGTCGTGCACGTCGTCGGCCCGCAGCTGGGCCTGACCCAGCCCGGGACGACGGTCGTCTGCGGCGACTCGCACACCTCCACGCACGGCGCCTTCGGCGCGCTCGCGTTCGGTATCGGCACCTCCCAGGTGGAGCACGTGCTGGCCACCCAGACGCTGCCGCTGGCGCGCCCGAAGACCATGGCCATCACGGTCGACGGCGAACTGCCCGAGGGCGTCACCGCCAAGGACCTGATCCTGGCGATCATCGCCAAGATCGGTACGGGCGGCGGCCAGGGCTACATCCTGGAGTACCGCGGCTCCGCCATCGAGAAGCTCTCGATGGAGGCCCGCATGACCATCTGCAACATGTCGATCGAGGCGGGCGCCCGCGCCGGCATGATCGCCCCCGACGAGACCACCTTCGAGTACCTCAAGGGCCGTCCGCACGCCCCCGAGGGCGAGGACTGGGACGCGGCCGTCGCGTACTGGAAGACCCTGAGGACGGACGAGGACGCGGTCTTCGACGCCGAGGTCCGCATCGACGCCGCCGCGCTGTCACCGTTCGTCACCTGGGGCACCAACCCCGGCCAGGGCGCGCCGCTTTCGGCGTCCGTCCCCGATCCGGCTTCGTACGAAGACGCTTCGGAGCGCCTGGCCGCCGAAAAGGCCCTGGAATACATGGGGTTGGAGGCCGGTCAGCCGCTGCGCTCCATCAAGGTGGACACCGTCTTCGTAGGCTCCTGCACCAACGGCCGCATCGAGGACCTGCGCGCCGCCGCCGACATCCTGAAGGACCGCAAAGTCGCCGACGGCGTACGGATGCTGGTCGTCCCGGGCTCCGCGCGCGTGGGCCTGCAGGCCGTCTCCGAGGGTCTGGACGTGGTCTTCAAGGAGGCCGGCGCCGAATGGCGGCACGCGGGCTGTTCTATGTGCCTGGGCATGAACCCGGACCAGCTGGCCCCCGGTGAGCGCTCCGCGTCCACCTCCAACCGCAACTTCGAGGGCCGGCAGGGCAAGGGCGGACGCACCCACCTGGTGTCGCCGCAGGTCGCGGCCGCCACGGCCGTCCTGGGCCACCTGGCGTCCCCCGCCGACCTGTCCGCCGACACCCCCGCGCCCGCTGGAGTCTGATCAGTCATGGAAGCATTCACCACCCACACCGGCCGGGCCGTACCGCTGCGCCGCAGCAATGTCGACACCGACCAGATCATCCCTGCTCACTGGCTCAAGAAGGTGACCCGGGACGGGTTCGAGGACGGCCTGTTCGAGGCCTGGCGCAAGGACCCGGAGTTCGTGCTCAACCGCCCCGAGCGGCAGGGCGCGACCGTCCTGGTCGCCGGGCCCGACTTCGGTACCGGCTCCTCCCGTGAGCACGCCGTCTGGGCGCTGCAGAACTACGGCTTCAAGACGGTGATCTCGTCCCGTTTCGCCGACATCTTCCGGGGCAACTCGCTGAAGAACGGCCTGCTCACGGTGGTTCTGGAGCAGCAGACCGTGGACGCGCTGTGGGAGCTCACCGAGAAGGACCCGCAGGCCGAGATCACGGTCGACCTGGAGGCCCGCGAGGTGCGCGCCGAGGGCGTCACCGCCTCCTTCGAGCTGGACGAGAACTCCCGCTGGCGGCTGCTGAACGGCCTGGACGACATCTCCATCACCCTCCAGAACGAGGCCGACATCGCGGCGTACGAGACCAAGCGCCCCTCGTACAAGCCGAGGACGCTCCAGGTCTGATTTCGGCCACCGCGAACCCCCTTCTGTACCCCCGATCGCCACGATTGGGGGTACAGCCATGTCTGGGCCCGAACGGCCTCGGGCTTTCCCGCAGGTCCGGTCAACTTCCCACGTTAGTAAGGCTGTTGCCCGGGTACGTGAGTGCTGTGATCGTGACCTTGGCAAGTGCCCGGAAAGCCATTTGAGGCGGCAGTTGCACCCTGCGCAGGCGACAACTCGCCCCAGATGGCACAATCTGTGCATGGAACACGACGGCCAACTCGAGCTCTATGCGGCGGTCGCGGACCAACTGAAGGAAGCGCACACAAGAGTGCGTGCACTGCAAGTCCCGGAGGGCGTACGGATGGCGCTGACCCGGAAACTGCTGGTCATTACGGCCGCGGCCAAGCACGATCTCGCCGCTGCGGCAAGGCGTCTGGAGCGGTTCATGGAGGACCTCGACGAGGGTCGACTCCCCGACGAGGAACGCTGAACCGTCCGAGACAGCCGAGTCCGTTGCGGCACAAGGGTGATAAGCCCGTTTCGTGTTTGATTTGCGGTATATATCTGCCTAACGTGCGAAAAAGCTTGAACACTTTCGTTCTGGCGATGTCTCCGAAGGGGAAGACGTGAACAAGGCGCAGCTCGTAGAAGCGATTGCCGACAAGATGGGCGGCCGCCAGCAGGCCGCCGATGCTGTCGACGCGGTCCTGGACGCCATCGTCCGCGCGGTCGTCGGCGGAGACCGGGTCTCGGTCACCGGCTTCGGGTCCTTCGAGAAGGTGGACCGCCCCGCCCGCTACGCCCGCAACCCCCAGACGGGCGAGCGGGTTCGGGTCAAGAAGACCTCCGTTCCGCGCTTCCGCGCCGGTCAGGGCTTCAAGGACCTGGTGAGCGGTTCGAAGAAGCTCCCGCGCGGCGGAGAGGTCGCCGTCAAGAAGGCGCCCAAGGGCAGCCTGACCGGCGGCGCCGCCGCCACGGTCAAGAAGGCCGCCGCGAAGAAGACGACGGCCAAGAAGGCCACGGCCGCCGCGAAGAAGACCACGGCGAAGAAGACGACGGCCAAGAAGACCACCGCCGCCGCGAAGAAGACCACGGCGAAGAAGACGACGGCCAAGAAGACCACCGCCGCCGCGAAGAAGACCACGGCGACCGCCAAGAAGACCGCCGCCAAGAAGGCCCCGGCCAAGAAGGTCACGGCCAAGAAGGCCCCGGCCAAGAAGTCGGCTGCACGCAAGACCACCGCCAAGAAGGCCACCGCCCGCTAGCCGCGACCGCACGGGGATACTCATGCGCCGGGCCGGACTCCCTCGGGAGCCCGGCCCGCGGCGTGTCCGGGCGGACGCTCAGAACGTCTGCAGGGTCACCAGCGTGATGCGCAGGCCCTCTCCGGCGCCCCGCGCCGGTTCCGCCTCGATCCGCACCCGCTGACCCGGCCGCAGCAGCCTCAGGCCCCCCGCGTCGAACGCCGCCGCGTCGAAGGGCACCGGGGTGCCGTCGTCGAGCAGCACCTGGCCGCTGCGGGTCTCGGGGTCGTACGTGTATGCGGTCGCCTGCATGACGGCCAGCCTAATGCCCGCTGGTACGCGGAGTCGCGCCGTCGGGCCTGTGGGACGGCTGCCGGGTGCGGGTACGTCGTGCCTGGTCGCGCCCACGCGGCGGAGCCGCATGTCGACACGGTTGGGCGTCCCCGGGCGGTTGTGGTGGCCCTCGGCTCCGGAGCGGTCCCATGGACCCCCGGCCCCCCGCACCGGGCGCCTCAGGACCCCGGAATCAGCAAGCCCGCCGAAACCGCCGCCGTATGCGGTCCCACCCCGAGCGCCAGCGCCGCCCGCAGGTCCTCGCCGGTGTCCACGTCCTGCCGTACGGAGTCCACCGCGTCGAGCCGGAGTTCCACGGCCCCCGAGGCGCGGTGCCGCGCCCGGGAATCCGCGCCGAATGCCGGATGCAATTCCCGGCCGGGAGCCGCCGCCAGCAGGGTGGTGCCGATTGCTGCCGCATCGGCGAGAAAAGCGCGCGGGAATTCCGCCGCCGCGCCGAGCACCTCGGACAATTCCGCGGGGCGCAGCGCCGGCAGATCGGCGTTCAGGGCGGCCACCGGAGTTCGGGGGCGCGAGGACCGTACGACGCCCGCTCCGTGCGCCAGGGCGGCGTTCAGGCCGCCCCCCGGCTCGTCCGGGACGATTCGGGCGCCCAGCGCGGCCAGCTCACGGCCGGCCAGTTCGTCGTCCGTGACGACCGCCACATCCCCGACCCCCGCGCAGGCCAGCGCGGCGGCCACCGTGTCCTGCGCGAACGCGAGGGCCAGTCCCGGGCGCAGCCCGTCGGCGGCGGTGTCCGAGAGCCTGCTCTTGGCCCGCGCCAAGGGCTTGAGGGGTATGACCAAGGTCCACTGCACCGACGTACCGTCCCTCTCTTGTTGCGGTCATTGTCACCCGGGTCATCGGGCGCTTCCGGTCTTGAGGCGTACGGTGTTCTCGACAGACCGGCAGCCCGGGGCGACACTTGTGCGGCCCCCGGGCCCCGGGTGGAAGTCCTAGAGGAAGGTGTCCGTGTGTCCCGCCGCAGAATCGGGTTCTGGTACCGCTTCGCAGCGGTCCTCTGCAAACCGCCGCTGGTGGTTCTGATCAAGCGGGACTGGCGTGGAATGGAACACATTCCGGCCGATGGCGGATTTATCACCGCGGTGAACCACAATTCCCACGTGGACCCCTTCGCGTACGCGCACTATCAGTACAACACCGGACGGGTTCCGCGATTCCTGGCGAAGAGCGGGCTTTTCAAGAAGGGATTCGTCGGAGCCGCGATGCGCGGTACCGGACAGATCCCCGTCTACCGCGAGAGCAGCGACGCGCTCAGCGCCTTCCGGGCCGCGATCGACGCGGTGCAGCGTGGCGAGTGCGTCGCCTTCTACCCCGAGGGCACCCTCACCCGCGACCCGAACGGCTGGCCCATGACCGGCAAGACCGGTGCCGCGCGCGTCGCGCTGCAGACCAAGTGCCCGGTCATCCCGGTCGCCCAGTGGGGCGCCAACGAACTGCTGCCGCCGTACGCCAAGAAGCCCCACCTCTGGCCGCGCAAGACGCACCGCGTCCTCGCGGGCCCGCCGGTCGACCTGTCGCGCTTCTACGGCCAGGAGATGACCCCGGAGCTCCTCAAGGAGGCCACCGAGGTCATCATGGCCGCCATCACCCGCCTGCTGGAGGAGATCCGCGGCGAGAAGGCGCCCGAGACGCCCTACGACCCGCGCCGGGAGCGGATCGAGCAGCGGCGCCGGACCCAGGAGCAGACGCAGGGCAGGCAGGCAGAGGGGCAGAGCAAGTGAGCAAGCCGGTCAAGGCGGCGGTCTTCAGCGCCGGTTCGTGGGGCACGGCCTTCGGCATGGTGCTCGCCGACGCGGGCTGCGAGGTCACCCTGTGGGCGCGCCGGGCGGAGGTCGCGCAGGCGATCAACTCCACCCGGACGAACCCCGACTACCTGCCGGGCGTCGAGCTCCCGGAGAACCTGCGGGCCACCACCGACCCGGCCGAGGCCGCTGCCGGCGCCGACTTCACGGTCCTCTCGGTCCCCTCCCAGACGCTGCGCGCCAACCTCGCGGAATGGGTTCCGCTGCTCGCGCCCGACACCGTTCTGGTCTCCCTCATGAAGGGCGTCGAGCTCGGTTCCACCATGCGGATGAGCGAGGTCATCGAGGACGTCGCCAAGGTCGGCCGGGACCGGATCGCCGTGGTCACCGGGCCCAACCTGGCCAGGGAGATCGCCGCCCGGATGCCCGCGGCCGCCGTGGTCGCCTGTACCGACGAGGCCGTCGCCCGGCGGCTCCAGGCCGCCTGCCACACCCCGTACTTCCGCCCGTACACCAACACCGACGTCGTCGGCTGCGAACTCGGCGGCGCGGTCAAGAACGTGATCGGGCTCGCGGTCGGCATCGCCGACGGCATGGGGCTCGGCGACAACGCCAAGGGCTCGCTCATCACGCGCGGGCTCGCCGAGACCACCCGGCTCGGCCTGGCCCTGGGCGCCGACCCGCTGACCTTTTCCGGACTCGCCGGCCTGGGCGACCTGGTGGCCACCTGCTCCTCGCCGCTCTCCCGCAACCACACCTTCGGCACCAACCTCGGCAAGGGCATGACCCTGCAGGAGACCATCGCGGTCACCAAGCAGACCGCCGAGGGCGTCAAGTCCTGCGAGTCCGTGGCGGATCTGGCCCGCCGGCACGGCGTCGAGATGCCCATCACGGAGACGGTCGTGGACATCGTGCACGAGGGCAAGCCGCCGGTCGTCGCCCTCAAGGAGCTGATGTCGCGCAGCGCGAAGCCCGAGCGACGCTGAGCGATCCCGCTCGTCGGACGCTGTCTCGGGGCCCTACCACCGGGTACTCTCAACCCGATATGAGCACCGAGAACCTCCCCCAGAGCCCTGAGCAGCCGTCCCGCAAGCCGCGCGTGGCCGTCGTGTTCGGCGGGCGCAGCTCCGAACACGGGATCTCCGTGGTCACCGCCGGCGCCGTACTGCGGGCCATCGACCGGACGAAGTACGACGTCCTCCCGATCGGCATCACCCGGGACGGCCGTTGGGCGCTCACCGCGGACGAGCCGGACCGGATGGCCATCACCGACCGCCGCACCCCGAGTGTCGAGGAGCTCGCGGAGTCCAGCGAGGGCGGCGTGGTGCTCCCCGTCGACCCCGCCAACCGCGAGGTCGTCTACAGCGAGCCCGGATCCGTGCCCAAGGCCCTCGGCGAGGTCGACGTGGTCTTCCCGGTGCTGCACGGCCCCTACGGCGAGGACGGCACCCTCCAGGGCCTCCTGGAGCTCTCCGGCGTCCCGTACGTGGGCTCGGGCGTCCTGGCCTCGGCCGTCGGCCAGGACAAGGAGTACATGAAGCGGGTGTTCACCTCCTTCGGGCTCAAGGTCGGCCCGTACGTGGTGGTCAGGCCCCGCGAGTGGCAGCAGGACGAGTCCGCCGCCCGCAAGAAGGTCATCGACTTCGCCGGCGAGCACGGCTGGCCGCTGTTCGTGAAGCCCGCGCGCGCGGGCTCGTCGATCGGCATCACCAAGGTCGACGACATCTCCGGTCTCGACGAGGCGATCGCCGAGGCCCAGCGCCACGACCCCAAGATCCTCGTGGAGGCCGCGGTGCGCGGCCGCGAGATCGAGTGCGGCGTCCTGGAGTTCGAGGACGGCCCCCGGGCCTCCGTCCCCGCCGAGATCCCGCCGCCCTCGGAGCACGCGTACTACGACTTCGAGGCCAAGTACATCGACTCCACGCCCGGCATCGTCCCGGCCCCGCTGACCGACGAGGAGACCGCCGAAGTGCGGCGGCTCGCGGTGGACGCCTTCGACGCGGCCGCCTGCGAGGGCCTGGTCCGCGCGGACTTCTTCCTCACCGAGGACGGCGAGTTCGTGATCAACGAGATCAACACGATGCCCGGCTTCACGCCGATCTCGATGTACCCGCAGATGTGGCAGGCGACCGGGATCAGCTACCCGGAACTGGTGGACCGGCTGGTGCAGGCGGCCCTGCGCCGCTCGACCGGCCTGCGGTAGGTCCTGTCGTCACATCCCCGTCGCCCGCCCGAAGGGCGGGCCCGGCGGCGTCATGAGGGTCCCGCCTGCTCGAGCGAAGCCGACAGCTCGGGGGAGCGTGCATGGCGTCGCGGGGCAGGCGGGGATTCGACGACAGGGCCTGGCCGCCGGGGGACGGCCGTGGCCGTCAGGTCATGGAGGCGGTCCCCACGGGGACCGCCTTCTTCACGGCCGCGGCCATGCCGGTGAGCACGGCGGCGCTGTCGTCGGTCAGCCCCCCGGGCAGGACCAACTGCACATAGGCCTCGCGGTTCGCCGTGGTGAGGTGCAGCGTTCCGTCGCCCTGCTTCTCCATCAGCCAGTCCACGCCGTCAACCCCGCCGCCGATCGCGTCGGGGTCGTCGCCGCGGGCCACCTTGGGGTCGATCATCTTCGGCGGCCGCGTGATACCGCAGCGCAGTATGATCGCCGGGCTTCCCCAGCCCGCCGTGTAGGCGGACCGGGGCTCGGGGTCGTTGCGGCTCCGTCCGTCCAGCTTCTTCGGCAGCACCTCGTGCAGGTTCCGGCAGATCCTGGCCGTCTTCGCGTCGGGGGTGGGAACCGTGACGGCGGCACCGTCGTCTGCTGAGGAGCAGCCCGCGACGGTGAACAGCAGGGTGAGCAGGGACGGCCCCGCGAGGGCGCGGCGCCGGTGACGGAAGATGTTCACCGACCAAGGGTAGACGGGGGCTACAGATGCACGACCGGGCAGGTCAGGGTGCGGGTGATGCCGTCCACTTGCTGGACCTTCGCGACCACCATGCGACCGAGGTCGTCGACGGTGTCGGCTTGCGCGCGCACGATGACGTCGTACGGTCCTGTGACGTCCTCGGCCTGGAGAACTCCAGGGATCTTGCTGATCGTCTCGGCGACGGTCGACGCCTTGCCGACCTCCGTCTGGATCAGGATGTACGCCTGTACCACGGAACCTCCAGGGCGGCCACGAGGATCATGTGGGGAAAAGGAACGCCACGGTATCGCGTCGCCGCTCGCCGCGGGGAGACCCGCGGGAACCGGGCCTTGCGCGCCGGGGTTCGGGCACGGCAGAAGTTGACGGTCACCTCGACCGTATCGGGGACGATGAAGACGCGCGAGCCGGTACGGACAGGCACAGAAGGGGCGAAAGGGCAATGAAGGGCACTGTTGGTGAGCTCGGGGAATTCGGGCTCATCAGGGAGCTCACCTCCCGTCTGACGACCACCCCGGTGGTCCGGGTCGGCCCCGGCGACGACGCCGCGGTGGTCGCCGCGCCCGACCGCCGGGTGGTGGCGAGTACCGACATCCTCCTGGAGGGACGGCACTTCCGCCGCGACTGGTCCACGGCGTACGACGTCGGGCGCAAGGCGGCCGCGCAGAACCTCGCGGACATCGCCGCCATGGGCGCCGTGCCGACCGCGCTGCTGCTCGGCCTGGTCGTCCCGGCCGAACTCCCGGTCACCTGGCCCAGCGAGCTCATGGACGGCCTGCGCGACGAGTGCCAGGTCGCGGGCGCCTCGGTGGTCGGCGGAGACGTCGTGCGGGGCGACACGATCATGGTGTCGATCACCGCGCTCGGCGATCTGCGCAACCAGGAGCCGGTGACCCGGGCCGGCGCGCAGCCCGGCGACATCGTGGCGGTGACGGGCTGGCTGGGCTGGTCCGCGGCCGGATACGCGGTGCTGTCCCGGGGTTTCCGCTCGCCGCGGGCCTTCGTCGAGGCCCACCGCCGCCCCGAGCCGCCGTACCACGCGGGCCCCGCGGCCGCCGGGCTCGGCGCGACCGCGATGTGCGACGTGAGCGACGGGCTGATCGCCGACCTCGGGCACATCGCGGAGGCCAGCAAGGTCCGCATCGACATCCGCTCCGGCGCGATCGACATCCCGACCCAGATGAACGACATCGGGCAGGCCGTCGGCGTCGACCCGATCCAGTGGGTGCTGACCGGGGGAGAGGACCACGCGATCGTGGCGACCTTCCCGCCGGACGTGAAGCTGCCGGCCCGCTGGAAGGTCATCGGCGAGGTCCTCAACCCCTCGGCGCTGCCCCAGGTGACGGTCGACGGGGCGCCGTGGACCAGCAAGGGCGGTTGGGACCACTTCGGGGACATCGAGTCGTGAGCGTGCCGCCGAGGGTCCTGACCGTCGCCGGCTCCGACTCCGGGGGCGGCGCGGGCATTCAGGCCGACCTGAAGACGATGCTCGCCCTCGGCGTGCACGGCATGAGTGTGATCACGGCGGTGACCGCGCAGAACTCCCTCGGCGTGCAGGGGGCCTGGGAGCTGCCGGTGGAGGCGGTGCGGGCCCAGTACCGCAGTGTGGTCGACGACATCGGCGTACAGGCCGTGAAGACCGGCATGCTCGCCTCGGCCGAACTGGTCGAGGAGGTGGCCGGATTGATCGGCGACACGGACGCTCCGGCCGTCGTGGACCCGGTGGGCGTCTCCAAGCACGGGGACCCGCTGCTGGCCGCCTCCGCGCTGGACTCGGTGCGTACGAGGCTGCTGCCGGTGGCCACTGTGGCCACCCCGAACCTCGACGAGGTGGCCCAACTCACGGGGGTGCGGGTCGAGTCGGAGGAGGGGCTGCGGGAGGCCGCCGCGGCGGTGCTGGCGTACGGGCCGCGGTGGGCGCTGATCAAGGGCGGCCATCTGCCCGGCGAGGCCGTGGACCTGCTCACCGACGGCCGCGAGGAGCACTGGCTGCGGGCGCCGCGGCACGACAACCGGCACACGCACGGCACGGGCTGCACCCTCGCGTCCGCGATCGCGGCGGGCCTGGCCGGGGGGCTCTCCGTGCCGGACGCGGTCACCGGGGCCAAGGAGTACGTCACCGGGGCGATCGCGGGCGGGTTCGCGCTGGGCGGGGGGATCGGGCCGGTGGATCACGCGTGGCGGTTCAGGGGGTGATCAGGCCCTGAACCGGGACACCATTGCCGTCGGCACGGCAAAAAGCCGGCCCACCAGAAGGTGGACCGGCTCCATGCAGCGAACCAGCAGTGGCCGCGCGCTTAGCTGTGCGTCAGCGCGAGACCTTGCCGGCCTTGATGCACGAGGTGCAAGCATTCACGCGCTTCGGCGTCCCGCCGACCACGGTACGCACACGCTGGATGTTGGGGTTCCAGCGACGGGACGTACGGCGGTGCGAAAACGAGATGTTGTTGCCGAAGCCCGGCCCCTTGCCGCAGACGTCGCAGTTGGCAGCCACGGGTCACTCCAAAGACTTCAGATGCACTTACGGTTGATCCCGGCATGCCGGGGTCGAGATCCTAGAACCTGAGATCTTGAGTGGCGTTGCCAGGGGAATGGCCCGATCGGATCGGGCAACCGGAGCAGCATACAACGGCTGCGCCCGTAGAACGAAACTACCATGGCAGCTCAGGGGCCCGCTCCCGGCCCTCTTCCGGCGAACACCGGCCCGGGGTCTACGCTGCGTCCGACGTCCAGCAGCTCAGGGAGGCGCAGGTGGCGCAGGTGCCGCAGACATTCTTCGATGCTCTCGCGGTGCGCACCTGGTGCGGCCTCGCGCTCCGGGCGCTGGGACAGGCGCGCGAGGAGATCGACGCGATCAACGTCTACCCGGTGGCGGACGGTGACACCGGCACGAACCTGTACCTGACCCTGGAGTCGGCCGCGGGGGCGGTCGAGGCTGTGTTCGCCGGGTACGAGGCGGGCCCGCCGGAGGGCGGGGGGCCGTCGCTGGCCGACGCCGTGCACGCCATGGCGCATGGTGCCCTCATCGGGGCACAGGGCAACTCGGGGACGATTCTCGCGCAGCTGCTGCGCGGCATGACCCAGGTGTTCGCCGCCGACGGCGAGGCCGCTCGTACCGACGCGCAGGGGCTGCGGCTTGCCCTGCGGCACGCGGCGGACTCCGCCCGCCGGGCCGTGGCCCACCCCGTGGAGGGAACGATCCAGTCCGTCGCCGCCGCCCCCCCCGCGCCGGCCCCAGGGCGCGCACGGGGGAAAGGGACGCTGGCGCGGG
>NZ_JBHYKH010000223.1:10261-13974 GCF_042741275.1 Streptomyces sp. NPDC058964 | reverse complement strand
GGTCGGCGTCGCTCGGCTGGGCTCGCGCTCGCGCGCCCGCCGCCGCGCCCGCTCTCCCCCCGGGCGGCGCCCCCCCCCCCCCCCCCGGGCCGCCGCACTGGCTGGAGCGGGGCCCATGTCCGGTCTGCTCGTCGCCGGTCTCAGCGATGTCCTGCGGCTTCGTTACCTGGCCTCGGGAGCGATCTCCGATCTGACGGAGGCGATCACGGTCGCCCGCGATGCGCTCGCGCTCGCGTCCGAGTATCCGGACGAACGAGCCGCGATCATGGTCCGGCTCGCCAGTACCCTTCAATCCCTCTTCCAGGCGACCGGGGACCTCGAGAGTCTCGATGAAGCGATCCACCGGCTGCGTCAGGCCGTGAGGGAACTCCCTGATCCCAGGCAGCGCGAGGCACTGTCGTCTCTGAGCACCGCTCTTCTTCTGCGGCACCAGGCGACCTCCGTCCCAGAGCCACTCGAGGAGGCCGTGGACCTCGGATTCCGGACCGTCGCCTTGTCCACGGAGGACGATCCCGCTTTCCCGAGGACCGCGGCGAACCTGGCGGCGGCGCTTCTCGCCCGGTACCGACTCCGGAACGACCGGCAGGATCTGGCTGTCGCGGCGGACCTCGCCGACCGGGCGGTTGCGGTGTCCCGGCCCGAGGCCGAGGTGCTTTCGGTGGCGTCGGCAGTGCACGCAGTCCGCTATGAGACCTTCGGTGCGATCGAGGACTTCGACACGGCGCTGTCGTTGTGGCAGCACATCGTGGATGACGACGCCGCTCCCCTTTCCGTCCGTCTCGATGCGGCCGAGGCTGCGAGCGGCCTGGCGATCCACCGCGCCCGATGGGAGCACGCACTGGCGTTCGCCGAGAAGTGCCTGGCGCTCCTGGCGCTGGACCTGCCCGCTCGGGGATATCTCGCCCCCGGCCCGGACCATGTCCAGCGGTACGCAGCGGTGGCTCATGACGGGGCGGCATGCGCGCTCATGCTCGGGCAGCCGGAGCGGGCCGTCGAACTCCTGGAACAGGCGCGTGCCTCGCAGTGGTCGCGGCTCTTGGACCTGCGGACCGATCTGTCGCGGCTGCAGCAGGCCGACCCCGCGCTGGCCGAACGGCTCGCTCAGATCCGGGCCCAGTTGGATGCGCCGACCGGGCAGGACGACGACTGGCCCTCCGACCTCGGACACGAGCTCTCCGGTTCCTGGGCGCGGACGATCGAAGCGGTACGCGCGATTCCTGGGTTTTCCTCCTTCCTGGCGCCGTGGTCCTTCGCCGAGTTGGCCAATGCGTCGGCCGGTGGGCCCGTGGTGGTCGTCAACATCAGCAGGGTTCGCAGCGATGCGTTGATCATCGAACGCCAGGACGTCCGGGTGGTGCCGCTTCCCGACGCCCATCCCGAGAGGATGAGGATTCTGGCCACCGAATACGCCGCGAGCCGCGACCTGGGAGAAGGCGGACGCCGCCGACTGTCCTCCACCGACGAACTCCTCCGTCAACTGTGGTCCTTGATCGTCCGTCCGGTGATGGACCATCTCCTGCCCAGGAAGGCCGTCCGCCCCCGGGTGTGGTGGTGCCCGACCCAGGCCCTGGCGGGACTGCCGCTGCATGCGGCCCGTGCCCATGACAGCAACGCCCTCGAGATGGTCTGCTCGTCGTACACCCCGAGCCTGCGCATCCTGGTCGAGGCTCGCGCCAGGTCAGTAGTGGACACCGCAGGCTCCGAGCGGACGCTGATCGTCGCTGATCCGCAGCCCGGGCCGGTTCCCCTGCCACCACTGTTTGCCGCGCGGCAGGAAGCCCTCATGATTCAGCAGAGCACGAGGGACACCACCTTGCTGGCTGAGCACGAGGCCACCCGAGCAACCGTGCTCGCCCTGCTCGCCCAGCACGACGCCCTGCACTTCATAGGCCACGGCCTGGCCGATCCGTCCGACCCCTCCAACAGCGGGCTCGCCCTGGCCGATGGGCTGCTCACCGTGGCGGAGTTCGCCCGGCTTCGACGGCCGCCAGCGGGACTGGCCTTCCTGTCCGCCTGTTTCAGCGGCTCCTCGGGGTTCGGGAGCCGCGACGAGCTGTGGTCACCCGCCGTAGCCCTGCACATCGCCGGCTTCCGCGACGTCATCGGTGTCGCCGACGTCGTCGCCGATCGCGATGCCGCCGAACTCGCTCGGGTCTGCTACGAGCAGCTCGCCCGCGGAGTACACCCCGCCGAGGCGTTGAACCATGCACTGCGTACCTTCGACGACAGGGCGGAGTTGTCGCCGGTCGTCGGCTTCTTCCATATCGGACCATGACGGCTCCGCCGGTTACCCTTCGGAAATGATCCTGATCTATGCGGGACGGCGGCAGCTGGCTGACGCCGAAGGGGTGCGAAAACGTGTCGCCGAGCTGTTGGAGTCGTTCCGGCCGCGGCTGCTCGTGGGATCGGCGGCGGCCGGGGCGGATCTGTTGGTGCTCGGGCTGGCGCGTGCGAAGGGCATCGCGGCGCATCTGGTGCTGTTGGGCGGAGTCGCCGAGTTCGAGGAGGCATCTGTGTCCGACCTCGGAGGGGAATGGGCGCAGCGGTACCGGGAAATTCTGGCGGACACAGGTGTGTCGGTCGAGGTCGTCGAGGCGCAGGGGCCGGACCGGCGGGCGGCGCACCTGATGGTCAACAGCGCGATCGTCGAGGCTGCGCGGCGTACCGCGGCCGAAGACGAGGAGATCGTGGCGCTCGCCGTCCTGGAGGAGAGCGGGAACAGCGGTAGCGTGACCGCTGACCTCATCTCACGGGCCGAGCGCTACGGCTGGCCGACGGTCAGGACGCCGCCCACGGTGGAACTGTGACGTTCGGCCGGCGAATCGACCCCGTCGTTCCCGGCGAGGCGCTCGCCGTCACCAGGCGTGTGCCTGTTCATCGCCGTCGGCCCCGGCTCGGAGGTGCGGCCTGCCGCGGGAATCGCCGGCGACAGCGGTGCAAAGCTCTTCATCGTCAGTGCCGAGCCCACTTCGTGCGAGAAGCCCGCCGATGAGGTGATGGGGGAACCGAGTGGCACCGCTCTGCCCGAGCTGCTGCGCAATCTGAGCGGCCGAGGCGAGGAGTACCGCTGGTCAGTCGGAGCGGCCTGGGTTGGTCGGGCCCTGGCGTGTCCATGGTCGACGGTTGTGGCTCCATGGCAGGCCATGGCCGACAATTCGCTCCGTCCGTAAAAGCGTCAACGACGTCCCCGCGACCGGCTCGTAACGGCGCAGTGCTTCCGGCGAGCGCAACGACTCGCCCTTCCTCCACGGGGTCGACCTCGACCCCGCCCTGGCCATCACTCGGCTTTCCGTCTGCTGTCTGAGCATCAGCGCTGTGGGCCCGGGCCAGGAGCATGGGGAGGCGCCGGTCGAGGACCTCCTGGCCGGCCATCCTCGAGTGATGTTGCGTGGGGCAGCAGGCTCCGGCGAGACGACACTCATGCAATGGCCGGCGCTCCGGGTCGCCCGGTGCGGCGATGTGCGCCCATCTGTGCGCCCCGCACCGGCACAGGCGCGGAACGCTGCCGCACGGACGCATCGGACCTCACGAAGCCGCTCCGGCCGAGCTGTTGGGGCGCCGCGACCGCGAACGCAGCGCCCGCGTACCCGGAGGCGCCCGCCCGACGCAGGCGGCCCCATGACTTCCACGCCGAGATCGAGTCCTGTCCGCTCCCGGCATCCCGGGCAGCGCATGCGAGAACACCCGGGGCCGTCAACGTCAACGTCTTATGA